>CAYMUZ010000022.1:0-6090 GCA_964393875.1 uncultured bacterium
CTCGTATCAGAAGCATGCAAACGAGCTTCGTTTGTATACTGATAAGCACAGCGATTTCCCATAACACTCCCGGTATGCATCGGAGCGAGCATGCCAATCACACGTTGCTTCCGTTCACGAAATTCCCAAATTTTCTGTTCCAAAAGGCCCTGAACCTCAGAACGCATCTCGACGTGACGAAAGGCCGACAAAGACCCCAGCAAAGGACGGAACAACATCACAATCGCCGTAGAGAGAATCGTCACACAAACGAGGACTTCGAGCAGCGTAAACCCACGATCGCTGGCTCTTTGTTTCTCATTGCCAATTAACGATATCATCATCTGTTTTGTCTTCTTTGGAATTTTTCCCACGTGAGAAAAGATCGTAATCATGCGTACGGTGCACACCGGGTGACTCATACTGATACGGTCTGCCCCAAGGATCGATCGGTTTTTTTTCAAGATACGGACCATTCCAATTTTCAGGAACCGGCGCGACCGCCGGTTTTTCAATTAGCCCGTTTAATCCCTGCTCCGTCGATGGGAAAAACCCGTTGTCCAGTTCATAAAGTTTTAAAGCTGTTGCGATATTAACCTCAATATCTGCTTTGGCTGCTGCTTTACGCGCTTGATCCGAACGCCCTGCAAAGCGAGGCACCATCATGGCCGCCAGCGTACCGATAATAATCACCACCAGCAAAATTTCAATCAAGGTAAACCCACGCATGCCTTCTTTGCCTAAATATTTAAATTTCATTTTTTGCATATTCCCCTTCCTTTTTTACAGAGCTTAACTCACGGCCGTATTCATGCTAAAAACCGGCAGCAGCAGGGCAATCACGATGGCGCCCAGCACTAAACCGATCATCAGGATTAAAACGGGCTCGATAAATTTTGTCAACGCTGTGATCGCCGTTTGAACGTCATTTTCGTACCACTCGGAAATCTCCGACAGCGCCTCCTGCAGACTGCCTGTTTCTTCCCCGGTGCGAATTAAATAAATCACCATTTCAGGATAATACACAAACCCTTTGAGACTATCACTCAGGGTCCCGCCCTGTTCAACGGCCTTCACACAACCGGCCAGATGCTCGCGAAACAGATCATTGCCGCAAACAGGGACAGTGACACGCAAAGCTTTTAGCAGAGGAAGCCCATTACCCACGAGCAATTCCAACGTCCGCATGATACGGGCCACTTCCGCTTTGACAAACAGCGGGCCCGCCAGGGGAAGTGAAAGTAAAAAGTGGTGCCATGCGGCACGGTTTCCCTCACGGCGCAACGCCTGTTTAAACAGAAAAAAAAGGACGGCCACGATCAGAAGGAGAAAAAGCCCCCAGGCCTGCGCAAAATGGCTGGCGCTTATGAGGACCCGGGTAGGCATGGGAAGCGTTTGGCCTAAATCTTCAAAAAATTTTGAGAACTGAGGAATCACTCGCGCCAGCATAAACGCCACAGTTCCGACCCCCACCACACACACAAAAAGTGGATAGGAAAGCGCTGCGCGTAGTTTTGAAAAAAGCTCTGTTTGAGAAGCCCGGTACCGTGATAACTCCAATAATATTTCCTGCAGCTTTCCAACGCTTTCACCCGCCTGAATAAGCGCCACATCCAACGGGGGGAAGACCCCCCGCCGTTCATCTGCTGAGGCAGAAAAATCACGCCCCTGACGAACTTCATCACGAATTCTTTCTAACACACCACGCACAATCGGTTTTTTCGATTGTTCCGCCAAAAGGGTAAGGCCGCGCAGAATCGGAACCCCCGCCTTGAGGAGGCGGCTCAGTTGGCGGTAAAATTGGACAAGTTCCTGAGCAGGCCAGTTTTTTTGAGCAACTGCCACACCGCCAGAAACTGCTTTCATTCTCTGCTGTGCCAATACTCGCGATACCGCGGGTGCCGTCTTAACTTCTTCAAGATCAATCGGCATCAATCCCTGATCGTTTATCTTCTCAAGTGCCGACTGTTTCGTGTCTGCCTCAATCAGACCGGTCACAGTCTCCGTGGGACTCTTTTTAGCCTTGTATTTATACTGTTTCATCTTGTTTGCGCTCACTACAAAATTGCTCAATTTTTAAACGGTCTGAACTGTGAATAGCTAAAAAAAGCACGGCCGCTCGATAGCCAGAACTACTGCTCGCCTCTTCACGAGTGTCCGACGCAACACGCAAAACCTTGCCAATACAGTCAATCGGCTCTCCCGTGCCATCCAAATCGATCTTAAGATCTAAAAGATCTTCGGGGTAAAGCGGTGTTTCCGTCAGCAGGGAGATCCCCCCCGCTGAAACATTCATTGTTTTGCCGTCTCCCTTCCATTCCCCGCCCGGCCGCTTTCCCCCCTCCAATTCAACCGTACGAAAAAGCACAGTTAAATGCACATCGATGCGCATGTACTTACGCCTATTTTTAAAACTCTTTGAGAGCGCCGCTGCTGCCACCTCAGTCTCAACCACACCCGAGACAGGCGTGACGCTGTCTGAGCGAGAAGACCGATCAACCGTAGACGAATCTTCATCGGGAGGGGTCATCTGCAAAACTTCTTCGGGCGTTGTTCGGCCTTCTAGAACCTTGCGCCAGCCGTCCTGCCGCAGAGTCTCCATACCCGCAGCG
Organism: uncultured bacterium; assembly: GCA_964393875.1. Classification (GTDB taxonomy): domain Bacteria; phylum Omnitrophota; class Omnitrophia; order Omnitrophales; family Aquincolibacteriaceae; genus JAHFHB01. The sequence continues at coordinate 2,592 of CAYMUZ010000022.1, forward strand.
CGTGCCTTGCGTTTAATTTCGTCGGCATTCGTACGCGCCATCACTTGAGTACGGATTTCTTCACTCACCACAAGCATTTCGTGGACGGCGGCGCGGCCCATGTAGCCTGTTTCGTGGCAATCGTGACAACCCCGTCCCCTGAAAGTCTTGATCGTCCCCTCCTGGATTGCGAGACTGACGGCGATTTCACTGCGCAGTTCAGACGTCAGGGTTTTGTCTTCTTCCTTGCACTTCAGGCAAATCACTCGCACCAACCGCTGTGCTAAAAATCCGACAACGCTGGAGGCAATTAAATAGGGTTCGACACCGATATCGATCAAGCGCGTAATGCCACCGGCTGCATCGTTGGTATGAAGGGTGGAAAGCATCAGATGTCCCGTCAACGACGCACGAATCGCAATGTCAGCCGTTTCGAGATCACGCACTTCTCCCACCATCATAATGTCGGGGTCATGGCGGAGAACGCTGCGAAGCCCCTGGGCAAACGTCAGTCCGATATCCGCCGCCACCTGAATCTGCATGATCGAACTCATTTCATATTCCACCGGATCTTCGATCGTAATGACCTTTTTCCGCACGGTATCAATCGTACGCAAAGCCCCATAGAGTGTCGTACTCTTACCGCTGCCGGTCGGACCGGTCACAAAAATAACGCCGTTAGGACGCGCAAGCAATTTCAGAAAAATTTCCAACGTTCTGGGGTTGAAGCCCAGCTTCTCAAGACTGAACTCCATTCGGTTTGGCAAAATACGAATGACCATACTCTCCCCGTAGGGGGTCGGAATGGAAGAAATACGCAGATCCAGCGACTCCTGCTGAACTTTGACACGAGCTTTGCCATCCTGCGGCAATCTTTTTTCCACGATATTCAAGTTTGCCATGATTTTGAAACGCGACAAGATTGCCACAAGAAAGCGGTCCATCTCAGGAGGAACTTTGGCCTCATGTAGAATACCGTCAATCCGGTATCGCAGCCGAACCTTTCCTTTGTCAGGCTCAATGTGAATATCACTGGCACGCTTTTTGTAGGCCTCAAGGACAATTTGATTGACGAGCTGAATGACCGAGGTCTTCTCCGCCAGTTCTTCGAGGTCTTGAACTTTATCCCCGGGCTCAACCGACTTGGAATTCTCCTGTTTCGGGCTCTGCGCCAGCATCTTTTCAAGGGTTTCTGCGCCCAATCCATAATGGGCTTTGAGCATTTCTTCAATTTCAGATTCAGGGGCAAAACGTGTCTCGATATCAAAACCAATTCCAAAGCGAATTTCATCCAGCGTATTGACATCAAGAATTTGACTGACAGCCACCACGAGCTTGCGCCCAAGCAGTGTCACTGGGAAGAGTTTGTAGTACCAAGCAAATTTGACGGGAATGCGCTGTAGCAGATCCTTATCCACCTGCATGGAGCGCAAAGAAATAACAGCGGTTCCCATGCTGCGGGCATAAAGATCCAACAGTTCTTTTTCACGGATAAGCCCCGCGTGCACCACCTGCGCCGAAAAAGTCACCTGAGGATCGCTCTCATCTTTAGCGATTTTGTCAAGCTCATCGCGGCTGGCAAGACCCGAATTAAGAAGAATTTTGTAACTCGTTTTGTCGGCCTGAGTTTTTAACATACTCGGTCCTTAGGGGGATCGTCCGATTAAATAAAATTGTTCGGAAGGAAGTTTGTCGTAATCGCCGTTGGCAATTCTCAGCACATCCTTCACTGCATCTTTCACCGGCACAAATTCACCCTTCTTGCCGGTAAACGCTTCGGCGACGCAAAAAGGCTGTGTCATAAAATTGAGTATTTTTTCAGCGCGTTTAAATTCATACTGGTCTTGTTTCGGCAATTCTTCCAATCCCACAACCTGCACGATACGTTTCAAAGATGCGTGTTTAGCAAAAAGAGCTAGCATTTTCTGGCTCATGTCATAGTGCATCTGTCCTACGATACGCGCATCCAGATTGGTCGAGGCGCTTTTAAGCGCGTCAATCGCAGGGAAAAAACCGCGTTGGGCCAGATCGCGGGACAGTGCCATGGCAGCGTCAAGACAGCTAAAAATTGCGACCACAGAAGGGTCGGTCATGTCATCGGCGGGCACGTAGACCGCCTGAAAAGAGGTAATCGAACCACCCCCGGGAATGGAGCGGATACGCTCTTCAGCAGCATTCACCTCAGAGGAAAGCGTCGGCTGGTAGCCGGACTCTCCGGGCACTCGCCCAAGCAATGTTGAAATTTCCTGTCCTCCCTGCACAAAGCGAAAAAAATTATCCATAAAAAGCAGCACGTCTTTATTACTCTCGGCCAGTTCTTCAGCAACGGTAATGCCGGTATTCACACATTCAAAGCGCGCACCAGGGGGCTCATTCATCTGCCCAAAAACCAGCTTGACCTTGGAAAGCAGGTTATTTTCTTTAAGCTCATGGAAAAGATCGTTCCCCTCACGAATCCGCTCTCCAATACCGACGAACACGCAAGCTCCGCTGTGCTTTTTTACAATGTTATTGATCAACTCCAAAATCACAACGCTCTTGCCGCAACCTGCACCTCCAAGAATGCCGGTTTTAGATCCCTTCACCATGGGAAAAAGAAGATCAACGTACTTCATCCCGGTTTCAAGCACTTCGAGCTTAGCCCCGTATTTACTTTTGACATTAAAAACTTCAGCACGTGTGGGGCGTCGAATGATGCGCCAGACATCTCCTTCAAGGGGCCCCATCCCATCCTGTGGCTCACCAAACACATTGATGATACGGCCAAAAAGCTCGTCCCCCACTCGAATTTCAACGGGCTTTTCAGTACTGACCACATAAGAATTGATTTGCAAATTTAAAGTCTCAGTGAGAGCCACCGTGCGAACGTCCGCACCGCCAAGGTGTTCAGCCACTTGCAAAACCACGCGTTTTTTATCGATAGTCGATCCATTAAGCACCACATAAACCGCCGGAACGCCCTTGCTCAAATCTTCAAAACGGACATCCACCACGGGACCCCGAATGGAAATAATACGGCCGATTTTCTTTTTGTCTTTTGAAGGCGGTGGAACTGCGACCGCAGTCTGCTGTGCCGGGGGGGGACTTTGTTCTTCCGTACTCATTTTCGTCGTGTTTTAATGACGGCAGAGGCGCTAAAAACTTCGCGCATGGCCCTGTTGAGTTCGTCTTTACCAGCTTTTTTGAATGAAACAACCATGGCTTTTTTCTCAGACCCAAGACTTTCCACCGCAGATTCAAGTTGCTGCGCTTGACTGGCCGCTTCTGCGAGTTTTGTTTCTGTTAAGATTTCATAAAGACGTGACGAGATCCAGATGTCAGCCAAATTTTTCATGATGCCGTCAATGTTCGATTCCAGAATCACATCCTTGACACGCCGGATACGTTTCTTATCCGCCGTGGAGATGGGGGCATCCTCATCATCATCCCCTCCCACAAGTTCAACGGCTGGCAGTAACTTCACCACTCTTGGTTTCAAAATAGCAAAGCTCTTAGGCCAGGTGTAAATGCAAATCGCCCT
>CAYMUZ010000023.1:0-5694 GCA_964393875.1 uncultured bacterium
CTGAAAATCGCTGCACAAGACATCCCATGACAACGATGCCTTTGATTTTTTTTTTCTTCTTCAGAGCAATCAACTCGAGAATGTGATCAACCGATTCCTTTTGTGCATCCTGAATGAATGTGCAGGTGTTCAGGAGTGCAATGTCACAATCGTCAATTTGGGGCGTAAATTCGTAATGGGCCCCGGTGAGTTTTCCGAGAATAATTTCGCTATCGACCAGCGTCTTGGGACAGCCTAGCGAGATCATGCCAATTTTTATAACCTTGGAGGGTCTCGCACTCTGAGTTGACGGTCGTTGGAGATTCATGGGGCGGCATTATAGCGCACTCTCGCTGATTTCTCCACAAAAGAGTGCCTTCTAAGTTATTTACTTTCAATGAGTTAACGCAATGAGGCAGGCTAGGCTTTTGAGGGATGCCACTTGATCGAGCAGCCCATCGAAGGAAACTGCTCTGCAGACGGAGTTCTGCCGCCAAGAAGTGCCCTAAGAGCATCCGCTAAATCTCGCTGCGTCACTTTGAGAGGTTCCTGCCAATGATCGTCGAGGCGGCCATGATAAGCAAGACGGCGGTCGCTGTCAAAAACATAGAGATCCGGCGTGCAGACGGCGCCATAGGCTTTGGCGACATCCTGTGTTTCATCGACTAAATAGGGAAATCCATATTTTTTTTCTTCCCACCGCTTAAACAGTTCGGCTGGTGTATCGTCGGGATAGTCTACAAAATTATTGCTGCAGATAGCGACGAATTGAACCGCGTAAGGCGCAAATTCCCGCTGAGTCTCAAGCAAACGATCCTCAATCGCTTTAACATACGGGCAATGATTGCAGATAAAAAGAACCACCAGGACCCGGCTTGCCTTGAAGTCAGAAAGCGAATATGTCAGCCCATTAACACCCTGCAGTGAAAAATCAGGCGCTGAAAAATTTCGACCCAGGTTTTTTGATTTCAGCAAAGCCATCTTAATTTTCTTTCAGGTCAGGCTCGGACTTTGCGGTAGGAATACCGCCCCTTGATATTGCCTTCGAAAAAACGTCCGTGGGAATCGGCATCCATAAACCGTCGATAAACGGTTTCAGGCACCCTGTCGTATTGATAAATGGCCCCTGCTATAAATTCCACCTGAAGCATTTGTGATTTTTGCTCGTACCCAATCCATTCTATTTCACGCGATAAGACCATTTGATTGATCACATGGGACCTCCTTTTATAGGAGTTTTACGTATCGGTCATTTTCGTGAAACCTGAAGGCTCTTTTTCTTTACAAATCGAGTGGCTGAGTGGCCAGCGTTTGCAGGTAGGTGTACGAATAAATTCCGGTGGAGTGGCCGTCGGACCATCTGAACTGCAGCGCATAACGACCGACTGGTTTGGATTCCAGCAGGCGGATTTCCGGAGACACTTTATCGAGTGTGACAACCCGTTTACCCGTCATTTCATCCACGCATCCAGCGCAGGGACACAGGAGCCGCAACTGACGCAGTGAGAAAAGTTGACGTGTGCTGCCATTCCAGGTAATGAGAATTTCATGCGCACCGACCGGCCGCACGTCCGTTGGACATAAGTTCATTCGAGCCCCTCTTTCGTGCCGCTGCCGGCGAGTTTGATCAATTCTTCAGCGTGGGTTTTTGAGATTTCTGTTTCACGGCTGCCCGCCATCATCTGGGAGAGCTCACGCACTCGGGCCTCTCCCTCAAGAATACTGCAGGAAATGAGGGTTGTTTGCCCCTCAATCTTTTTCTGAATTTGAATGTGCCGACTGGCGTACGACGCAATTTGAGGCAGGTGTGTGATTAAAAGAACCTGGTGATGTTCGGCAATCGCACGAATTTTTTCTCCTAAAACATGTCCGAGCCGCCCCCCGATGTTGGAATCAATTTCATCAAAAATCATCGAAGGCGTTTCATCGGCTGCGGCAAGTGTTTTTTTTAGTGCCAGAAGGATTCGAGCCGCCTCTCCCCCACTGGCGACTTCGACCAAAGGCAAGGGAGCTTGCCCAGGATTCGCACTCAAAAAAAACTCCACTTGATCTCTTCCGGCTGAGCCAAAATCGGTTTCGGCAAGACGGCATTCAAAAAGGGTTTGTTGAAAACCAAGATCGGCAAGCTCCTTCTGGATCTCTCGACAAAGATACTTTGCTCCTTTTTGACGCAGTCCCGTCAATATCCGGGAAGTCTCTTGAAGCTCCGGCTGTAATTTTTGAATTTCTTTAAGAGTTTCGTCGCGTATTTCTTCGGACGCAAGCAGTTCATCGCGGCGAAGTTTTGCCTTGTGAAAGAATAAAAGCACCCGTTTGAGGATGTCACCCTCCCCCGGCAGAGCATATTTTTTTACAAGCCGCTCAAGGCTTTGGATGCGATCCTGCACTTCGTCCAGCTTTTCGGGTTCAAAGGTTAATTCGTCACGATAATGTCGGATATCCCGCAGCAGCTCTTCAAGCTGCATTTGAGTTTGTTCCAGCCGGGAAAGGAAACCGGTCGCCTCCGGATCGAGGCGTGTCCAATCTCCCAGGGGGCGAAAGGCAGAGGCTATTTGCAGGGATGCCGAGTCCTCACCGTCGTCAAGGTCATCCAGTATTTTGTCCGCAAAGACTTTCAGTCTACCGGCATTTGCAAGTTTAATTCTCTCAAGCTGTAACGCCTCAAGCTCGCCCTCTTCGGGCTGAAGAGCTTCGATTTCAGTGATTTGAAACCGAAGCAAATCAAGCTCACGCTCCAACACTTCTCGGTGGTCGAAGAATTGCCGCCGGGTTTCCTGATAAGCCGCGTAACGACGATAGAGAGATTCATAATGATTTTTTATTTCCAAAAAACGAGCAGCGCCGATTCCAGCGCTTAAAAAACTATCCAGAAGTTTCCCATGAAAGTTTTTTTCAAAAATTCTCTGCGGGTCATGCTGCCCATGAATGTTGAGCAGGCATTCTCCAAGTTCGCGGGCTATCGATAAGGTCACAAGCTTTCCGTTGACCGTCAGCTTGCTGCGGCCGTCGCTGAAGATTTCACGGCAAAAAATAAGCAGCGCATCGCCATCTTCCGCATAATCGCGCAGCATATTCCTAAGACGGCTGCCGCTTTTCTCCACTGCAAACAAAGCTTGAATACGGCACGTCTGAGTGGCGTCACGAATTTGAGACGGTTGAATACGCCCTCCCAGAGCAATGCGCAAAGCCTCAATCAAAATCGACTTGCCGGCTCCGGTTTCGCCGGTAAGCACATTGAGACCTGGTGCGAAAGTAAGTCGAAGGGAATGAATAAGCGCAAAATTTTCAATGTGCAGTTCTTGTAGCATGCTGGACCTAAGTTTGCGCGACAGTGCGCGAGAAAGCAGTGCCTAGGCTCTGCAAAACAATCCCCTCGGCCAAATGTCTAGGTGATTGTTTTACAGAACTTTAGTTAGAAATTCGCCGTTTAAATTCCGCCCACGGAAAACGCAATCCCGGACATTCCGTGTTTTTCCCTTTGACGTCACTGTGGCGGATCACATGATTGGCGGGAATGTGATAACGTTCCTGCAAAAGCTCTACCAGATAAACCAGAGAATCCAGTTGTTTCGCAGAGATGTTGGTTTCACTAAAATTTCCGATCATGGAAATTCCAATGCCTCGAATGTTCATATCATCTGCGTTACAGTGGGCTCCGTCCGTCTGCTTTGCCCAGCGCGGACCGATCTCGATTTGTCCATCCCCCTTACTGTCGGTGCCGTTATCAATCAAAAAATGATAACCCAGCCCATTCCAGAAACCGCGCGCATGATGCATTTTGTTGATGGAGCTGGCATTGCCATCATGCGTGGCTGTGTGATGAATCACAATGTAGGTCCATCGCGTTGCCGGCGGCAGCGAGATGTAGGGGCGCGGACCGCGAGTCGATGGAATGATCAACTTTTGCCCTTCCTTAAGCTGATGCGGATCGCTCAGGTGATTGACACGCATCAAAGAATCCATGTCGACACTATAGGTTCGGCTGATGCGCCACAAAGTTTCAAAGGGGCCTACAATGTGCTGCATCTCCTGCGGGGCCGAAAAAGGATGATAGAAAGACGATGCGGCCGTCGTGGGGACAGACGGTAAAAATGCGGGTGCAACAAGCGAGGGTCGCATCGGCGAGACATTCGGCGGTTGCGTGACACAGCCCGCAAAAGTGATAAGCAACAGGGAGCAAATCGCCTCACGGCGTTGACGCAGCCGACAATGCCGCAGAAACGCTAAAATCAACGCGAGCCTCTTTTTCTTATTTTTGTTTTTGCCGAAAGTTTCAGAGTGGAAGTCAAAAACCCACCGAATCGCGCAAGGGACGCAGCGTGGTTTTTGCCCAAATGAACACAGAGTACCGGAAGCGATTTTGACGCAAGCGCGCTCAAATCACCTAATGCTTGAGCTTTTTTTAATTCTCCAAAACGATAGGACTGTCCTGGGATTTCGGCGTCTTTGCTCTCATCCGTGATGAAGATGATAAAAAGTCCGGTGCGAGGGCCTCCTTTGTAGAGTTGTCCGATGGAGTGCAGATAACGCGGGCCAAACCCACACGTCACGGGAGTTTTTAATTCGTCGGTAAGCTGCAGGCGAAGGGTTTGTAAATTTTTCTCGATTTCAGGAAAGCGGCCGGTGTATGCCAGTAATGCAATGTAGGCCCCCTGTTCCTTCTTTTGCTGCCACGCGTGAATTTGGGTCACTTGGCTTTGTCGAGCCTTGGCATTTCCGGGAAAACCGGGAACGATTTTAAACGTGCCTTCGGGATCGTGGAGCTTTCCGCCCCGCTCGACCATGCTCAGGAATTGTGTGGTTAAATCTTTGCACTCCTTGACGTTAGGCTCATCAAAGGGGTTGACGCCCATCACGGCACCGGCAATGGCTGTAACGATTTCCCAGCGCAGAAATTCAGCGCCGAGCTGGTGGACGGAATCCCACTCCATTTCAATTAGCGGCAAACCTGCTTTTTTTACGACTGCAAGCGGTGACTTCAAATGCGCGATCGAGTCATTTTTAAGAGTCAGCGATAGAATGATTCGATCGTCCCCATAGTTAGCTAATTTCATGGGGGGTTCGCCGACGACCGGTAGAATTCCGACACCTTCTTTGCCCGTACTTTCAGCGATAAGTTGTTCGAGCCAGGCCCCCACCGGGGCTAATCGGTTCGATGTCCAAACGGTTAACTTATTTTTGTTGTGCCGCGCCAGAGTCCCCAGCGCACAGCCGAGTAAAAAGGCATTATTTTTAGAGAGATCAGGCTCCCCGATTGTTTTTGATAAAAGCTCGAGCGCCGAGGCGATGAGGCCGCGAACCGGCACCCCGGTCAAAATCGCTGGAACCAGCCCAAAATAGGACAAGGCTGAGAAACGCCCGCCAATATCCGTCGGATTGATGAATATTCGGCGAAAAAATTTCTCATGAGCTAATTTTTCGAGGGTCGAGTCTCGATCGGTAATTGCGATAAAATGTCTTCCGACCGCATGGGCAGGGTCGATTGATTTTTTATTCGCTTCAAAAAGTTTGTCATAGAAATAGCGGTACTGTGACAAGGTCTCAATGGTTCCACCGGATTTGCTTGCGACGATAAAAACAGTCGCCTGAAGACGGATCGATTTTTCAACTGCAAAGATGGATAACGGATCTGTCGTGTCGAGCATGAAAAAAGAGGGGTGTTTGCCGGCAGATTTCTCACAAAGACCGTGGATAACCTCGGGTGCCAAGCTGGAG
>CAYMUZ010000024.1:0-14005 GCA_964393875.1 uncultured bacterium
CTTCCGAACGGCCCAAAGTCTCGCGAAATTTTTCAATGGCTAAAATTTCTTCCGCCAATTTTGCCTTGAACAGGCTGTCGGTATCCTCAAAAGTAACGCCGGTGTGAAACAAATTTCTGTGCGTATCTTCGCGGGAATAAACCACCCGGGCCCGAATGTGAAAAAGCTTGTCCAGAATAGGAATATCCACCTCAATGGCTGTCTCCGGAGCCAGTGAATGATCGCAAAAAAAACACAGCCCGCCCTCAGAAATATTTTCCGATTCAAAGCGCGCGATTTTATTTTCAGGAGCTTCCCGGACTTGAATGGGGCATTCTATGGGATGGCGATAGAAACGTCGATGATTTTTGGAATGCGGCATTGTCTCCCCCTCTGCGAATCTTCGAGGGTTCCTCAAAAACAGGAACCTCCGGCTTCTAGTTTACCGAATAACCCAGCATTCGAGTAGTCCCCCCGTTACGCGAGCCATAGATCGATAGAAGGTGATAGAAAATACAGGTTTTATTCACCCTCTGGAAGAGGCCCACTCTTTTGTTTGATAAATCCATGGTTGTCCTCTAAAATCACCAGTGCTATCGGATGACCAACGAAAGCGGCCCCATGAATCAGATCAAGCAGGCAGCAGAAAAAATGCTTTAAAGTATCCCGTCGAAAAAGCCAAGGGGCGTATCACCAAATACGATAAACTCTAACCATGCTCGAAGAACAAAAGGAAACCGGTCGAATCGAAGCTTTTAGCGATGGCGTTTTTTCCATCGCGATCACCCTGCTGGTATTGGGAATCAAGATTCCCCGCGTTGGGGAGCTGCCGTTGGGCCAAAACCTTCTTCAGGCGCTTGGTGCTCAGTGGCCGTCTTTTCTTTCCTATTTCATCAGTTTTTTCACGATTCTCATTATGTGGGTTCAACACCATCGCCTGTTTGTTTTAATCAAACGCAGCGATCTTCCTTTCCTTTATTTGAATGGCTTTCTGCTGCTCATTGTCACCTTTGTGCCGTTTCCGACGGCGATTTTGGCCGAACACATTCAGCACGAGAATGCCCGAACCGCAGCTTTACTTTACACGGGCACTTACGTTTTCATTGGGATTGCCTACAACTTGTTGTGGCATTACGCAGCCTACAAAAGAAGGTTGATCGGGCAGCGCGTGCCACAAAAAGCTATAAGCGAAGTGACGCGCCAATATGCTTTGGGCCCCACCGTGTTTTTCGCCTCCTTTGTACTCTCTTATTTTCATATCGTGGCGGGTCTGAGCACCTGTGTAGCGCTCGATATTTTCTTCGCCATCACTGCGAATCCCGCAAAAGACTGAATGAACCCTTGGCGCTGATTCCCACGTGAAAAAACAAATCGTTCTTAATGTCAGTCTTGCGGCCGGATCACTGTTGTTTGTTTTTTTGCTATTTTGCGGCGCAGAATTTTTTGTCCGCCGGCAGGCGGCGCGCACTTTGGGCGGACGGGAAGCTTTTCAACTGCATTGGGCGCGTCTGGCGAAGGAAACAGGGGTTTATGACCCAAACCCAGGAATCATTAACCAGCTCGGGTTTCACAGTCGCGAAATTCAGGCGCGCAAATCTAAAAATACGTTGCGCATTCTGGTGCTTGGCGGTTCCGCGGCCTATGGTTGGGAGGAGGTCGAGACGAGTTGGGTCTGGTATCTTGAAAGAAATCTGCAGAGACAATACCCTCAGCGCAACATAGAGGTTATTAACGCGGGTATTTCGGGGGGGCGCTCCATCGAGGAATACAAACTCCTAACCCGCGCCATCTATCTGGACCCAGACATTGTCATTACCTACGACGGCTGGAACGATGTTTACAGCGGGCACTACTGTCCGGAGTGGTTTGAGGAATCCTACCGAGATATTTTTAGCGCCAGGCACACGGCTTTTTCCAGGCAAATGGAACAATTTTTAGACCGCCACTCCTATCTTTTTTTAATTCTAAAAACAGCACTCTATCAATTCCGTAAGGATGCAAAAAAGAAGGCTTCCCATGGCTCGTGGGCTGCGCCGGCCCGGCCCCTGACCGGAAACCCTGCCGCATTTACCAAAGAGGTGCGTGTGGTTGAAAACGGCATGGCAAAGATCCGCTGCGCTGAAGAAGTTCCCTACAAGCTTCGTCCTTCAGGAGAAGTCCCTGATCACTTTTCTGAAATTTACCGGCGCAGTCTGCGAGGCATACAGGCGATCAGCTTGAAACACCATGCGGCTTTTGTCGCTATTTTGCAGCCTTCTTTGGGCTATAGCGCGAGCAGGAACGCCGCTGCGCCGGAAGCCGTTGAGATTTTGCGTAAAAGCAACGGTGTTTTTTATGACGACTGGCTTAATGCGGTTGGCCAACTTTATCCCAAGGCGTGCGCCGTCATTGGCGGCCTTCGTGCGGAAGGTCTGCACGCCTATGACCTCAGTTCTTTTATTGAAGGCCGCGATGCTTTGTATTACACCGATGCGGTGCACTACCTGGATCCGGTAATCTTAAACCGTATTGCAGAAGCGGTCGAAAAAATCCTTCGAGAAAACGGCCTTTTGAATCGCTGAAAGCGCCAGTGCCGGCGCCGGCCGTTTTATTTGGCGGCGACGAGCGCAAAACTGATCAGCGAAATGACCAGGCTCGCAATCGCGAGAATCAAGATCCATCCCAGCCGGCCAGAGTTTTTGTTGAGCTGCCGTTCAATGTCTTTCAGAGCGTGATGTAAGACGGTGAGTTCGTTTTGATTAGACACGCTTGCCCTCCCCTGTTTGTTATTGGTAGGTAAGATACGGTGAGAGCCATTTTTCAATGGTCTCCAGCGGCATATTTTTGCGTCTGGCGTAATCTTCGACCTGATCCTTGGCCAACTTTCCAACGTCAAAGTAACGCGATTGGGGACGAGCGAAATAAAAGCCGGATACAGAGGATGCAGGCGTCATGGCAAAACTGTCAGTGAGCGCGATGCCTGAATTTTTTTCAGCCGACAACAGCTCGAAAAGAATTTTTTTCTCGGTATGTTCCGGGCAGGCGGGGTAGCCGGGTGCGGGGCGAATGCCTTGGTATGCACAACGGATCAGATCTTCATTGGTTTTTTTTTCATCTGCCGCGTAACCCCAAAACTCTTTGCGCACACGCTCATGCAGGCGTTCGGCAAAGGCTTCTGCCAGCCGATCGGCCAATGCCTTGAGCATGATTGCGTTGTAATCATCACCCGCTTTTTCAAACCGTGCGACCGGTTCATCAATGCCGATGCCGGCGGTACAAGCAAAGCCGCCGAGATAATCCGCCAGACCGCTTTCTTTAGAGGCGATAAAATCACTGAGACAGAGGTTGGGCTGGCCATCCATTTTTTGCGCTTGCTGGCGCAGCATGTGAAAAACAGCCAATGTTATTTTACGGGTATCATCCGTGTACAGCTTGACATCATCCCCAACGCTTGCGGCCGGAAAAAGTCCGATAACGGCGCGTGCCGTCAGCCACTTTTCGCGGATGATCTGATCAAGCAGTTTTTGCGCGTCCTCAAAAAGCGTGCGGGCTTCTTTGCCGACAGCCCCCTCTGAGAAAATCTCGGGATAACGGCCGCGCAGTTCCCAGGTATGAAAAAAAGGCGACCAGTCAATGTAACTGCGCAATTCTGCAAGCGGGTAATGCTCAAACGTTTTGAGTCCAAAAAAGGAGGGTTTCGAAATGGCTCCTTTAGTCCCATCCAGTGTGAATTTGTTTTTCCGAGCATCCGCAATGGGAAGATAGACGACCTTAGAAATTTTGGATGCATGATCGCGCCGCGCTTGTTCGTATTCGCTTTTTTTAGTTTCGATGTACTGCGGACGCGATTCCGGATTCATGAGTTTGCCGACAACACCGGTGCTGCGCGAGGCATCCGTGACATGAATGACCGGACCGCCGTATGCGGGGTCAATTTTAACGGCCGTATGCACTGCGGAAGTCGTGGCGCCCCCAATCAAAAGAGGGGTCGTGAGTTTACGGCGCTGCATCTCAGAGGCGACATAAATCATTTCATCGAGAGACGGTGTAATGAGTCCGCTCAACCCAATCACGTCGACTTGCTGCCGCGCGGCTTCTTCTAAAATTTTTTCAAGGGGAACCATCACGCCCAGATCAATCACCTCATAATTGTTGCAGCCCAGCACAACACCGACAATATTTTTACCGATATCGTGGACATCGCCTTTGACCGTGGCCATCAGAATCTTGCCCGCGGAACGGCTGGAGCCGTCTTTTTCCTTGAGCATATAAGGCGTGAGATGATTCACGGCTTTTTTCATGACGCGCGCACTTTTAACAACTTGCGGCAAAAACATTTTTCCCTCGCCGAAAAGATCGCCTACGATTTTCATGCCGTTCATCAGCGGGCCTTCGATGATGTTCAGTGCCTTGGGATAGCGCGGTCGAATCTCTTCAAGATCTTGTTCAATAAAATCAGTGATGCCGTTGACCAGGGCGTGCGATAAGCGTTCCTCAACCGGTTTCTTGCGCCACTCCGCTTCTTTCTTTTCGGTCTTGGGGCCGTCGGCTGATTTTTGCAGGCCTTCAGAATATTTTAAAAGCCGCTCCGTTGCATCCGGGTGGCGGTTTAAGACGGCGTCTTCAATGATTTCGAGCAGATCCTTCGGAATTTCTTCGTAGACGATGAGCAGGCCGGGGTTGACGATGCCGGTATCCAGTCCCGCACGAATGGCGTGATACAGAAAAACCGCGTGCATGGCTTCGCGGATGACATTGACCCCGCGGAATGAAAACGAAAGATTGCTGATGCCGCCGATAGAATGCGTCAGGGGGAAGCGTTTTTTTAACTCCCGGCAGGCTTCGATAAATTCGACGGCGTAGTTGTTGTGTTCTTCAATGCCCGTTGCGATCGTTAATACGTTGGGATCAAAAAAAATATCCTGCGGCGCAAAACCTTCTTCCTCGGTCAGAATTTTATAAGCCCGCGAACAAATCGCCACTTTACGCTCCGCGGTATCGGCCTGTCCCGTCTCATCAAAGGCCATGACAACTGCCGCCGCTCCGAAGCGCCGCACCTGGCGGGCCTTCTGCTTAAAAAGTTCAGGCCCCTCTTTCAGAGAGATTGAGTTGACAATGCACTTTCCTTGCAGACATTTGAGCCCCGCCTCGATGACCGACCACTTGGATGAATCAACCATGATGGGAACGCGGCTGATGTCTGGCTCCGAGACGACCAGGTGCAAAAACTTCGTCATGGCCGCTTCGGAATCGAGCATGCCTTCGTCCATGTTGACGTCGATGATGAACGCGCCGCTTTCAATCTGCTGTTTGGCGATGCGCAAACCTTCGTCATAATTACCCGCAAGAATGGCTTTGGAGAATTTTGGAGAGCCGGTGATGTTTGCCCGCTCGCCGATATTGGTAAAATTGCTGTCCGGACGAAGTGTCAGTGGTTCCAGGCCCGAGAGCCGGGTATAGGGGGTGACCACGGGAATTTGGCGCGGTTTGTGCCGGGCCGCGGCCTCTGCGATTTTGGCAATATGCGCCGGCGTTGTGCCGCAGCAACCGCCTAGAATATTGACCAGGCCGCTGTTTGCAAATTCATCAAGGATGGCCGCCATCGATTCCGGAGATTCGTCATATTCTCCGAATTGATTGGGGAGCCCCGCATTGGGGTAACAGCTGACGAAGCAATCAGCCAGGCGTGAGAGCTCTTCTACGTAAGGCCGCATTTCTTTAGCGCCGAGCGCACAATTGAGCCCAACGGATAAAAGGCCCGCATGGGAAACGGAGTTCCAAAAAGCTTCCGCGGTTTGACCTGAGAGCGTGCGGCCGCTGCGGTCTGTAATGGTTCCGCTGATCATCAACGGAAGTTTTTTGCCCGTCTTGTCAAAAAATTCAAACGCTGCGTAAATCGCGGCCTTGCAGTTTAGCGTATCAAAGACGGTTTCGATTAAGAGGACATCGACGCCGCCATCGACCAATCCGCGGATCTGTTCCTCATAACCCGCCACGACCTGGTCGAAGGTGGCCCCACGGAAACTGGGATCATTGACATTGGGCGAAATCGAGCAGGTCTTGTTCGTGGGGCCGATCGCGCCTGCCACAAAGCGTGGTTTGTAAGGTGTCTTACCACGGAAAGCATCCGCGGCTCTACGGGCCACCTTGGCGGAAGCAAGATTGAGCTCGTAGACTTTATCCTCAAAGTGATAGTCGGCCATGGAGAACACATTGGAGTTGAATGTGTTGGTCTCAATGATGTCGGCTCCGGCCCCAAGGTATTTTCGATGAATTTCTTCGATGATATCCGGTTGAGAAATCGACAGGGCATCATTGTTGCCCTTGAGGTCGTGGGGATGATTTTTGAAGGCCTCGCCGCGATAACCGGCTTCGTCGAGCTTATAGCCCTGAATCATGGTGCCCATGGCGCCATCCAGGATCAAAATGCGTTTTTGAAGTTCTTCTCGAAGATTAGGCATAAATAGAGTGGTTAGTATATCAAAAAATGGCAGGAGAACGCATCCTTCAAGGCCTGGCGAGGCCATTGCTTGAGCGCCGGACAGATTTTCCCCTTTCCCGCTTGCGGGAGAGGGCAGGGTGAGGGGGCGCTGCGTTAATTATTGTTTTCGGTGAAGATGCGGTCAAATTCGGCGTGCATCATGCGAAAGGCGGCCAGTAGTTTGGGATCGAAGTGCTCGGGCTGGACGCGGCCATCGCCTTCGAGAATGATTTTGCAGGTTTTTTCATGATCGAACGCAGGCTTGTAGTGGCGCTTGCTGCGCAGGGCATCGTAGACATCCACCAGGCCGACAATTCGCGCCTCGATCGGGATTTCTTCGCCCTTGAGTCCGCGGGGATAACCTGTTCCATCCCACCGCTCGTGGTGGTTGAGGGCGATTAACGCAGCGACTTTTAAAATAGGGGCATTGGCGTCCCGTAAAATCTCATGACCAATGAGCGGATGACTTTTCATGGTTTCCCATTCATCCGGTGCGAGCGAGGAGCCTTTGAAAAGAATTTTGTCGGGGATCCCGATCTTTCCGATGTCGTGCATCGGGCTTGCGTAAAGCAGGAGGTCCAGCATCTCCGGGCTCAGCCCCACATTGCGGCCGAGAGCCACAGCATAAAGGCTGAGGCGCTTCACATGATCGGCGGTCTCTTCGTCTTTATATTCTGTCGCCCGTGTCAAACGATAGACGGTCTCAATGTAAGCCTCTTTGACCTGCAGATTGGCCTTGTCAAGCTCTTGGATGGCTTGCTTGAGTTGTTCCGTGCGATCCTGAACCTTTTCTTCAAGGTGATTTCTTTTACTCTCCAATTCCGCTTGAAGGCGCCGCACGTGCAAAAGATTTTTAATGCGAACCAGTGTTTCAGCGAGCTTCATCGGCTTTTGCAGAAAGTCAGTGGCTCCGGCGCCGAGCGCGCGAAGGGCAATGGACTCATCCACTTCCCCAGTCATCACCAGCACCGGCACAAACGATTCGGCGCGCATTTCCTGCAAACGCTCAAGCACCTGGAAGCCGTCCAGATGCGGCATGCGGATGTCGAGCAAGACAAGATCCGGTTGAAAGTCACGAAAAACTGTCTCTGCCAGCCGCGGGTCCGAAATAGCCCGGACGTACTGATAGTCATTTTCACGCAGAATCTCTTCGAGATTCATCGCGATGGCCACATCATCGTCGATGATCAGAATCTTAGACTGCGAAAGATCGTGGTCGGGAAGCATGGTTAAACGTTGGCTTTCATGGGTTCATGACGCTCACTACCGGCACATAGTACCGTGCCTCTGTTTCGGCCATTGTGGGGCTTAGGTTGAGGAAAACGATTGCCGAATTGCCAAAATGCGTGGGTAAAGTACAATACGCTCATGGCAAGGATCACTGTATGAAATCTTTGGTTCGGGGTGCTCTCTTTTGGGGATGTGCAGCCATTTTTTTTGGCAGTCTTACCCCCCGTACAGCGCTGGCGCAGGATCGCAAGTCTGAGCTGGCATTGGTGGTGGGTGTTGTCATAGACGGGCTGCCGGCCTGGCAGGTTGAAGAGAACAAGGCCCGGTTCACCGGTGGGTTTGCCCGGCTATTGAGCGCGGGAGCCTATTTTACGCATGCCGCCTATGGGCACGCCGCCACTTTTACGGCACCCGGTCATGCGACGCTGGTTACGGGGCAAGATCCAGCGCGTCACGGTATTATCGGCAACCAATGGTTTGATCGCGGCACGGGCCGGCGCATGGACAGCGGGGCAGATCCCCGCCACCACGTATTGGGGGAGCCGGAACTTTCTTATGCATCGACTTCTCCTGTGGGTTTGCGCGAGCCGGCGCTCGGCGATTTATTGAAGGAGGCTACTCACGATAAAGCCCGTGTGTTTGCGGTGACCGGGAAAGATCGCTCTGCGGTCATGATGGCGGGGCGCGCCGGAGTGGCTTATTTCTATACACCCGTAGCGGGCCGGTTTGTCACCACCGATTATTACATGAAAGAATATCCGTCCTGGTGGCGCGACTTTTACACCCAAAGACCTCAGGATCACTGGCTGGGGGCCGTGTGGCAGTCAGAAATTCAAAACGGGGATGCGGTAGAATCGACACCCCCATTTGCACAATTGCCGAAGTTGACGTGGGGGCAGAGCACGGCTGGGAGTGATTATCTCTTTAAGCTCTCGCAAACTCCCTTTGTCGAGGAATACCAATGGCAATTTGTACAGCGGCTTATCGAGGCAGAATCGCTCGGGAAAAATTCATGGGGTGTGACGGATCTTCTTTGGATCGGCTTGTCGGTCCACGATGCAATTAATCATGTGCAGGGTCCTACCAGCGACAGGTCGCGCGATAATCTTCTGCGGCTGGACAAGCTTCTTGGAAAAATGCTGACCGAATTCGACGCTCGGTTTGGGCGGGAGGCTTACTTGCTCGTAGTGACATCTGACCATGGATTTACTCCGGCGCCGGAACTATGCAGAGAAGGTGATGGCATGGGCGGGCGTCTCGACCCTCAACAGTTGCAACAGGCTATCGACGCAGGGCTATCACTCAAATACGGAAAAGGCCGCTACGTAGAGAGTTGGCAGACACCGGCTTTTTATTTAGATGTCAAGACGTTGCAGGAGAAAGGGATCAAACCGGAAATCGCGCAAAAAATAGCCGTGGATGTACTTGCAAGTTTTCCGGGAATAGAGCGTGCTTTTTCGCGCAGTGTCCTTTTGCGAGCGGAAAAAAACAATGACTTCTTTTGGAACAGCGCCTTGCGGTCTTTCGATTCTGAGCGCAGCGGGGATGTCATCCTCATTCCCAAAAAGTGCTGGTATCTTTTGGGAGCGCCTCACCTTTTGGCCGCGACGCACGGAACGCCGCACGACTTCGACCGGCATGTGCCGCTTTGGCTTTGGGGCCGCCACGTTAAGCCAGGAGAATATTCTGACGATGTTGACATGACCGAAGTGATGCCTGCGCTTGCCGCTCAGGCCGGGCTTTCAGTGGAACGAAAAGCCAAAAACCCTGTTTTGCTGGCGCTGGGCGCCGATGCCCATTAGAATGCAGCGGATTTTAAAATAGCAACCGTCAAAGGAGTGATTATGCCCTACGATGCGAAACTGGATGAATGTCTTTTTAGCAAGCCTTACGAATACGAGGGGGGGAAAATTCTTGTCAGCGTTTATGCCTACAACAAAGGTCAGAAAAAACTCCAGATCTCACGCGAAAATATGTCTGCCGAGGGAGAATCTCGTTTTGCCAAGCTGGGCCGTATGACCAAAGACGAAGCCATTGCCTGTCTGCCGCTCATCCAGGAAGCCCTGGGGCATATGGGGTGATCGAGAAATTCACGTTTGATATCGTTGCTCCGCGCGTCAAAAAAAAACTGATTCTTGTTAAAAATGAAAACGAGCACCGCGAGCATGTGGTGCTGAAACTGCTCACCTACATTCTGCTCTACGATCCGCGTCTTAAAATCGAAGCGGATATTGGCATGCATTATAAACCCGACCTTGTGATAGAGGGCGAACATGGCGTGCCGGAGGTGTGGGTCGATTGCGGTCAGATTGCGCTTGAGAAGGCGGAAAAGCTTTCGCGTAAACTGCGCAACACCCGCCTGGTATTTGTCAAAGAAACTCAATCGGAAATGGGGCGGTTTAAGGCTACGGTCGATAAGAAAGTCGAACACGCCAACCGTATTGAATACCTCGCGTTTGACGACGGTTTTGTTGAAAACATTGCGGCGCATCTCGGCCGCAGTAACGAACTCACTCTTTACGAGGTTGATGAAAACACCATTGGTATGGCGTTCGGCGGAGAAGTTTTCGAATCACATTTATTCCGCATTGCAAGAAGTGATTCGAAGGGGAAAATTTAAACGATGTTTCGTCCGAAACTATTAACAACCCTGAAGCTCTATACGAAAGATGATTTTCGTCGAGACCTCATCGCCGGAGTGAATGTCGGAATTGTCGCGATTCCTCTCTCCATGGCGTTTGGGGTGCTCTCGGGGCTGTCACCGCAAGAAGGGTTGCTGACGGCGATTGTGGCCGGGTTTCTCACGGCTCTTCTGGGGGGAAGCCGGGTTCAGATTAGCGGACCGACGGGCGCGTCCGCAGTCGTGATTTACGGCATTGTCCAGCAGTACGGTCGAAACGGGCTTGCGGCCTGTACTATTCTGGCGGGGGTGTTCCTGATTTTTCTGGGGCTCGCCAAACTGGGGCATCTGATCAAGTTTGTTCCCCGGCCGCTATCCATCGGGTTTACCAGTGCTATTGCCGCTATTATTTTTTCCGCCCAAATACGAGACTTGTTTGGCTTGCAAATCGAACAACTGCCTTTTGGGTTTTTGGAGAAATGGGAATGTTATTGGCATAGCTCCTCTACGTGGAATCCGAATGCCCTGTGGATCTCGCTGGTGGCGATCGCCATTATGCTGATCTGGCCCCGGTTCTCGGACGGGTTGGTCAAAAGACTGCCCGCTCCGGTGGTCGTTCTGATTGTCAGTTCCCTCCTTGTTTTTATTTTCAAACTACCGGTGGAAACCATTGGCTCCCGGTATGGTTCACTGAAGCTTGCGCCCAAAATGATGGACTTTTCTTTATTTTCCATACCCTTTCTTCAAGACATGATTCGTCCAGCGTTGGCCGTCGCCCTGCTGGGCGCGATGGTGTCGCTACTGTCTGCGGTGGTGGGGGATGGCATGATTCAAGGGCATCATCGCTCTAACACAGAGCTGATCGCTCAAGGGATTGCCAACATGGCTTCCGGAATGGTGGGGGGAATGCCTTCTCAAGGAGCTGTTGCGAGAACCGTGACCAATGTGCGCAATGGGGCCAGAACTCCCGTGGCCGGGCTCATTCATTCAATCACCCTGCTCGTCATGCTGGTTTTGCTGGGCAAGACCGCCCGCTGGATCCCGTTAGCTTGCCTTGCCGGAATTTTGGTCGTTGTGTCGTATCGCATGAGTGAGTGGCGGTCGTTTTTAAGTATCCTCAAAGACTCAAAAAACGATGCGGCTGTTCTGCTGACCACTTTTTTTCTCGGCGTGGCGGTGAATCTCACCGTGGCGATGGAGGTGGGAATTGTTCTAGCGCTGTTCCTCTTTACGCGCCGCATGGCTTCTGTGACAAAAATAAAACCGTTATTCATGGATGCCGACACCGAGGAAGATTTTCATCGCATCGTTGTTCCCGAAGGAGTCGAAATCTATGAGGTGGATGGGCCGCTTTTTTTTGCAAGTGCGCTGGAGTTTTTAGAAACGCTTCGATCGTTCTCGAGAAAGGCGAAGGTTTTGATCTTCTATTTAAGGCACACCGCCGTGATTGATGCCTCAGGGCTTCATGTCTTAAAACAATTCCATCAGGAGTGTTTGAAAGCAAAGACACATTTGATTTTGGCGGGAGTTCGCGCGCAACCGCTGCATATTTTACAGCAGTCTGGCTTGTTTGAATTGCTGGGTGAGCAGAACGTCTTCTCAAAATTAAAGCCGGCCATTGTCCGATCTGAAGAGCTGGTCCAGTTAGCCCTTTCTCAAAGTGTCCGCTAATCCCGTCAATCCGAAGAGAATAAAGGGGCAATTTGAATGCGCCCTATTTTCTGCGGAGACGAAGAGGCTCTGTGATAACCCGCTGCGATTGACAAAGCAAATGTTTGCCGATAAAGTGACTGCGTTCGTATCTTTCCTCATTTCGGTTAACCTTTAAGGAATTGTTCATGTCGGGACAAGTGCTTGCCTGGATCTTATTTCACGTGTTTGTCGCCGTGATGCTCTACCTTGATCTTGCCTGTTTCCATAAGCAGTGCCACGAAATCCGCATACGCGAAGCCGTGGGCTGGAGCGCCTTCTGGGTGATTTTGGCCCTGATTTTTTGCGCAGGGGTGTGGAAGTTTGAAGGCCCGCAGAAAGGGATGCAGTTTTTGACGGGGTACCTGCTTGAAAAATCACTTAGCGTCGACAACCTGTTTGTCTTTTTGCTGATTTTTTCCTATTTTAAAGTGCCCGCCGCCTATCAGCACAAGGTGCTTTTCTGGGGGATTCTCGGAGCCCTCGGCATGCGCGCTCTTTTTATTTTTTCAGGCGTGGCACTCATTCAGCGTTTCGAATGGATCATGTATGTTTTTGGAGCCTTTCTGGTTTATTCCGGGTTCAAACTTTTTTTTGAAAGTGAAAAGGAAGTGGAGCCTGAGAAAAATCCGGTGGTTCGGGCCTTTAAGCGGATCATGCCGATCACCCAGACCTATGAAGCCGACCGCTTGTTTGTCCGCCGTGACAACCGCTGGTGGGCAACGCCACTGTTAGTGGTCCTCCTGGTGATTGAAACGACCGATGTTATTTTCGCGGTCGACTCGATTCCGGCAGTTCTTTCGGTTTCGACCGATCCTTTTATTGTCTATACCTCTAATATTTTTGCCATCCTGGGGTTGCGGTCGCTTTATTTTGCTTTGGCGGGTGTCATGAAGCTTTTCCGCTATCTGCACTACGGTTTGGGCGCCATCCTGATTTTTGTGGGTATCAAGATGCTCGGCAGCCACTATTGTCATGTTTCGACGGGAATCTCTTTAGGAATTATCGGCGGAATGCTCATGTTTTCCGTAGTTTTATCGATAATACTAGTACCTCGTCAACCTTAGAATTGGGTTCGAATTTGTTTCTGTAGGGGCCCTGCAAAGCAGGCATGAATTGCCCCTACCAAAATCAAATGTCATGAGGTCCTAGGCAAAAAGAAAATTATTTAAGCGGCTGTCTGTCCGGAAAGATTCTAAGGTCAATTTGTGCGGAGCCTTGCGGCGGTACCCGCCAACGAAATAAAGGAGTGTTATGCAGGCAATTACTCAATTTACATCTGGGGAAGTCGTCGCGCTTTGGAGTGTGCTGGGAACGGCCGTTTTGGGGCTGATCTACGCTGGTTTTCTTATGGGGCAGGTGCTGCGCGAAGATCGCGGGACCGCAAAAATGATCCAGATCAGCGATGCCATTCGCAGTGGGTCCAATGCTTATCTTGGGAAGCAATTTAAAACGATTTCGCTGCTCATTCTTGTTTTAACCGGAATTCTTTATTATACGGCAGGGGAACACCATATTGCGATTGGGCGAGCCTGCGCCTTTTTAATGGGATCTATTTTTTCAGCCGCAGTTGGTTTTGTAGGAATGAATCTTGCCGTGCGCGGCAACGTGCGTGTGGCGGCGGCAGCCAACCGCAACAGCTTCAGCGATGCGCTCAAGATCGCTTATCGTACGGGAACCATCACGGGAATGCTGACCGATGGCCTGGGTCTTCTCGGGGGAACTTTGATTTTTATGATCTACGGGGAAAAGGCCTACGAAGTGCTGTTGGGTTTTGGATTTGGCGGTACGCTGTTGGCACTTTTTATGCGCGTGGGCGGTGGCATTTTTACGAAAGCGGCCGATGTGGGTGCGGACCTTGTCGGTAAGATTGAAAAAAATATTCCCGAAGATGATCCACGGAATGCGGCTACGATTGCTGACAACGTCGGTGATAACGTCGGCGATTGCGCGGGGATGGCTGCCGATATTTTTGAATCCTACGAAGTGACGATTGTCTCGGCCATGATTTTGGGTTACGCCTCGTA
>CAYMUZ010000025.1:0-6241 GCA_964393875.1 uncultured bacterium
GCAAAAAATTAGAATCAGGCTCAAAGCGTACGATCATCGCGTACTAGATCAATCGGCGCTGGAAATTGTGGATACAGCCAAGCGTACTGGAGCCAAAGTCTCAGGACCTATTCCGCTGCCTACGGATTGCGAACTTATCACGGTGAACCGTTCGCCTGTTATTGATAAGAAATCGCGTGAACAGTTTTTCATGAAAACGCACAAAAGATTACTGGATATTTTAAATCCCACCGCTAAAACGATCGATGCGCTAAGGAAACTCGATCTTCCGGCCGGTGTCGATGTGGAGATTAAATTATGATCGGGTTGCTCGGCAAAAAAATTGGAATGACGCAAGTTTTTGATGATGAGGGCAAGCAGGTGCCCCTCACTTTAATCGAGGCGAGTCCGTGCTATGTGACTGGGCTTAGAACAGCGGCGAAACATGGTTATTCTGCAGTCCAATTAGGGTTTGATTCGAAGGTGAAAGAAAAAAATCTGAACAAATCAGTGGTCGGCTCTTTTAAAAAAAATGGCTTGCCACTGCTGAGATTTTTGCGTGAAATCCGAACGGAGACCCTTGAAGGGCTTGAAGTTGCTATGAAACTTGGCGTTGAGCAGTTCCAAGAGGGTGAATTTGTGGATGTGGGGGGGGTATCGATTGGCAAAGGATTTCAGGGTGTTGTGAAGCGGCATCATTTTAAGGGTGGAACCGGCGGCCGTGGCACAAAAATGGGACGTGAGCCCGGGGGAATTGGTTCTCGAGCCGGGGGAAACGGTTGTCGGAAAAAGGTCGCCAAGGGCAAAGCTCTGCCGGGTCATATGGGGCAAGATATTGTGACAGTGCAGAACTTGAAAGTTGTTAAGGTGGATAGCGAGCACGGTGTTATTGCTGTGCGCGGCGCTGTCCCCGGGGCGGATGGGTCTTATCTTGAAATACGCTCGGCTCTTAAGATTCGTACAGGTGAGCGTAAGTGGAGAGTGCCTGCTAAAGATGTTGTGCAACCCACTCGTGAGTCTTCGCCGGTAGTATCACTTCCTAACGAATCCGATTCGATCGGCAAAAAACAGTAGCAGAGATCAGGAAAAATATGGATACAAAAATCAAGGCGCCTCTTTACTCTAAGGACGGAAAATTAAAGAAGCAGATGGAGTTAAACCCTTCCATTTTTGCCGCACGCATTAATAAGCGATTGCTCGCTCTGGTGCAAACTGCCTATGCGGCGAACTTGCGCCGCGGAACCGCTGATACTAAGACAAAACGGGAAGTGAGCGGGGGGGGGAAAAAACCCTGGAAGCAAAAGGGAACTGGGCGTGCGCGTGCTGGTTCTATACGCTCGCCGCTTTGGCGCGGTGGGGGTACTGTATTTGGACCTCACCCGAGGAGTTACGGGGTACACTTAGCCAAAGGTATGCGCCATCAAGCTTTGATCTCTGCTTTGTCTCTGCGCGCAAAAGAATCCAGTATTTTATTGTTAGAGAATGTGGATTTGGGCGCTCCAAAAACAAAAGAGTGGGTTGGGGTGCTTAGAGCGCTTCCTTTAGGTACAAGTCGAGCTTTGTGCGTTGTCTCTGAGATGACGCCGGCTCTTATCCGTGCTTCAAGCAATACGCACACTTGGGTTCGTGTCCGCAAGGTGAGCGATGTGAACGCTTATCACGTGCTGCGCCGTACTAAATTAATCATCGAAGAGAAGGCATTGGATTACCTTGAAAAGTCGCTCGCGGCCGATCTTGCATGCGCCCAGGAGAAGGAGTAGCCTTATGCAAATTCACCTCTATGACGTCATTCAAGAGCCAATCATTACTGAAAAAGCGGCTAGGTCTGAAGAGAAGCTTTCAAAATATGCATTCAAGGTGCATCCCTCTGCAAATAAGCAGCAGATTAAGGCATGTATCGAAAAAATGTTTAATGTACACGTGGAGCGAGTGAATACGCTCAACCGTAAAGGCAAATGGCGGCGAGTAAGGGTGCAAGCGGGTAAAACAGCAGCGTGGAAGAAGGCTGTTGTCACTCTTAAGTCGGGCGAAAAGATCGATATCACAGCGTAAAAGGTAGGATGGAAAATGGCTTACATTAAATTTAGACCCTTAACCCCAACGCGGCGCTTTGGCAATGTTTCAGATTTTGCCGAAGTGACAACGCGAAAGCCGTATAGAGCTCTTACCGTTGCGCTTCGAAAGACCGGGGGAAGAAATAATCACGGGCATATTACCTCGCGTGGTATTTCTGGCGGCCATAAGCAGAGGCTTCGGTTGGTTGATTTTCGCAGAGCTCGGCATGGAATTCCCGCTAAGGTTTTAGCGGTAGAATATGATCCTAGCCGCACGGCGCGTGTTGCGTTGATTGAATACGCGGATGGTCAAAAAAGCTATATTCTCTGTCCCGACAAGCTTAAGGTGGGCGAAATGATCATGAGCGGCCCCAATGCTGAAATTAAAATAGGCAATCACGTTCCGCTAAAAAACATTCCAGAAGGTACGCCGGTGCACAATGTGGAATTGCAGCCCGGGCTTGGAGCAAAGCTTGTGCGTTCAGCCGGCACTGTGGCGCAGATCTTGTCGAAAGAGAATGATGTCGCCCATATTAAGATGCCCTCAGGAGAGGTTCGGATGATTCGGCTGGACGCCTATGCGACAGTAGGGCAGTGCTCCCACGTAGATCATGAAAAGTTGATTCTTGGGAAGGCCGGGCGCACACGGTGGCTCGGACGGAGGCCCAAGACTCGCGGTATCGCAAAAAATCCGGTGGATCATCCTATGGGTGGTGGTGAAGGTAAGTCTAAGGGTGGAAATCATCCACAAAGTCCTTGGGGTCAAAAATCCAAGGGGCTTAAAACACGAAAACGAAAAAAAGCGAGCAGTCGCTACATTGTGAAGGATCGTAGAAAATGAGCCGTTCCAAAAAAAAAGGCGTTTATGTTGATGAAAAGCTTTTAGGCAAGGTGATGACGGCAAGGCGTCAGAATGATCGTCGCCCCATCAAAACATGGTCGCGGCGCAGTACGATTACCCCGGAATTTGTGGGTCTTACCTTTGCGGTCCATAATGGAAAAATTTTTAATAATGTTTTTGTCTCTGAAAACATGGTTGGGCATAAGCTTGGGGAATTTTCACTGACGCGTACATTTAGAAAACACAGTGTGGGTGGGGATAAGGCCAAAGCAGCCGCCCCGGGCGCTAAAACTTGAGTGAGTTTGGATATTTATGACACCTCTGAAAAATAAAAAAGAAAAACCTGTTGCGGCTATGCCCCTAGAAGCGAAGCGCGTTAAAGCGATTGCTAGATATATTCGTATATCGCCGCGCAAGCTGCGGTTAGTTTTGAACTCTGTCCGCAGAAAACCCGCTTATCAGGCAATGGAAATTCTAAATACGTTGCCTCAAAAAGGGGCTCGATTGGCAGCAAAAGTGCTTAAAAGCGCCATTGCAAATGCAAAGGTTTCAGGACTTGACGCAACCCGGCTGTTTGTTGCTGATTTTCGTGCAGACTGCGGCCCTTCATTTAAAAGATTTTTGCCGCGCTCTATGGGGCGGGCTGATCGAATTTTGAAAAGAACTAGTCATATTTCTGTGACTTTGTCTGAGGGGGGGCGTTTCTATACCGATGCGCGAGAGCAAAAAGCTTTGGCGGCGGTAGCGGAGCAATCTAAGACAGCCTCGCCCTCGAAGGCTCGCTCGTCGAGCAAGCCGAAGACAGTTAAGAAATAAAAGAGAGGCATTTCAAGGAGATAACATGGGGCAAAAAGCGCATCCTTACGGACTGAGATTAGGTTACATTAAGCCCTGGAAGGCCAAGTGGTTTTCAGAAAGAAA
The DNA here is from genome assembly GCA_964393875.1 of uncultured bacterium. Lineage (GTDB taxonomy): Bacteria > Omnitrophota > Omnitrophia > Omnitrophales > Aquincolibacteriaceae > JAHFHB01. Next base: position 3,796 of record CAYMUZ010000025.1, read on the forward strand.
TGTAGCTAATATTTTGGACGAAGATTTGAAAATACGTAAGCATGTAAAGAAGACTTTAATGCACGCGGGCGTCTCCAGTATTGAGATTGAGCGGTCAAGTGGCCGTGTGCGGGTTCGAATTTATTCAGCAAGGCCCGGGATTATCATTGGCCGTCGTGGGCAAGAAATTGATAAGGTTCGTGAAGGGTTGGCTAAGCTGACAAAAAGCGAAGTGCTTCTCGACATTAAAGAAGTGAAATTGCCTCAAGTGGACGCGCAGCTCGTGGCGGAGAATATTACATCGCAGTTGGAGAAACGTATTGGTTTTCGGCGCGCCATGAAGAAAGCCGTGCAGGCGGCTATGCAAAAGGGCAGCCTGGGGATTAAGGTCAAATGCAAAGGACGGTTGGGTGGTGCAGAAATTGCGCGCGAAGAGGGTTATCGTGAGGGAAAGGTTCCGCTTACGACATTGCGAGCTGACATTGATTATGGTTTCTCTGAGGCGTTCACCACTTACGGGGTCATTGGCTGCAAAGTTTGGATTTATAAGGGAGAAATCTTGGTAAAGAAAGAGGAGGCCGCAGCGCGGCGAGAGCGGGAAAAACAACTTTTGGCTGATGAGACATCGGCACAAGCTGAGTTGGCTGCGATCAACAGAGAATCTTCCGGGGGTGTTTTTGAAAAGTCGCATCAGTCTGGTGCTAAGCTGGTTGTGGATGAAGGTACTAAGGCTTAATTATGTCGTTGCAGCCTAAAAGAGTTAAATTTCGAAAGCAGCAGCGCGGTTGGATGAAGGGTGTTGCAACGCGTGGGCACTCGATTGCGTTTGGAGATTTTGCGATCAAGGCGCTGGATCGTGGCAATTTGACTGGGATTCAAATTGAAGCGGCGCGTGTAGCACTTACGCGGCACGTGAAGCGTGGGGGAAAGGTTTGGCTCAGAGTTTTTCCTGACCATGCCTACACTAAAAAACCGGCAGAAACCCGTATGGGAAAAGGGAAAGGGGCTCCCGAATTCTATATTGTCAAAGTTAAACCGGGCCGCATTATTTTTGAGATGGGCGGTGTCCCTGAACTGCTGGCTAAGTCAGCGATGCGCTTATGCTCGCATAAAATTCCTTTTCGAACAAAGTTTGTTAAGCGCACTGGGGTTTAAAATATGACTACGAAGGTGGCTGATTTAAGGCAGTTGGGCGGTGACGAGCTTGTTGAGAAACTCACGCAGTTTAAAAAAAATCTTATGCAATTTCGATTTCAGGCAAAAACAGGGAAGCTTGAGACGAAGTCGTCTATCAGATTACTGAAGCGTGATGTTGCCCGCACTTTGACAGTGATTAATGAGCTTAACCGGTCAACGAAGGGGTTGAGGTAGAACGTGGATAAAAAAACAGAACAAGATCTTGTCGGGCAGGTGCGAGAAGGCTCCGTTGTGAGCGATAAGATGGAGAAGACCCGTATTGTGGAGGTGACCCGCAGTGTCATTCACCCCAAGTTCAAAAAAGTGATTCGCCGAAAAATTAAATATGCTGTGCATGACGAAAAGAATGAATCGAAAGTTGGAAATAAAGTTCAGATCATTCAGACGCGGCCACTTTCAAAAACAAAGAGATGGCGATTGGTCAGGGTGCTATCGTGATTCAGATACGCTCAATTCTGCAAATCGCAGATAACAGTGGCGCTAAAAAAGCAGCGATGATAGGGGTTATTGGTAGGCACGGGAAGCGCACGGCTGAGATCGGGGATGTCATCACGGCCTCTGTGAAAGAGGCGCTGCCACGAGGTGGTGTTAAGAAGGGAGAAGTGGTTCGAGCTGTGGTTGTAAGAACGCGTTCTCCGATTAAGCGCAAGGATGGCTCGGTTGTAAAATTCTCATCCAATGCGCTTGTTTTGATTGATAATCAAAAAAATCCTCGCGGAACAAGAATCTTTGGGCCTGTGGCTCGAGAGTTGCGTGATCGGCAATTTACTAAAATTATTTCGCTTGCTCCTGAGGTACTGTGATGAAGCTGAGAAAAGAAGATCAAGTGGTTGTGATTAGTGGTAAAGATCGCGGGCGTAAGGGGAAAATTTTGAAGGTGTTTCCGGCGGATGGGTCGGTTCTTGTTGAGAAGATCAACTATAAAACGGTTTATCTTCGACGCAGTCAGGAAAATCCACAGGGCGGTATTTCTAAAATGGAGAGCCCGATCCATGTTTCAAAATTAATGTTGGTTTGTCCTAGAACAGGAAAGCCGACTCGCGTAGGTTATTCAAGGCTGGCCGATGGAACAAAACAGCGTGTCAGTAAAAAATCCGGAGAGGTTTTATAAAAGCAATGGGCACCCCAAATCAAAATAAATCGACCCTTCTTTCTAAATACCGTGACCATGTTCGCCCCGTGCTTATGAAGGAGTTTGCCTACGCGAACGTCATGCAGGTTCCAAAGCTTGAAAAAGTGGTTGTGAATATGGGAATTAAAGAAGGTAAAG
>CAYMUZ010000026.1:0-5843 GCA_964393875.1 uncultured bacterium
ACGCGTAAGCGGGAATTTAACCCCGCCCCCTGGGACGGCGTCCCGTATAAACATACCACCGCCAGGCGATACCTGGATTTACTTACGGGCGCCTATCTTGTGCGCCAGCTTCAACCCTGGTACGCGAATGCCGGAAAACGACTGGTCAAATCTCCGAAAATTTATTTCAGAGACAGTGGATTGCTCCATGAATTTCTTAAAATTGGCTCCATGCGCGATTTGCTCGCGCATCCCAAGCTTGGTTTTTCATGGGAGGGATTTGTCATGGGACAGGTTTTAGAACAGTTTGGCGAAAAGGACAGCTTTTTTTGGGCAACTCATGCCGGGGCAGAACTCGATCTTTTGATCGTAAGGGGATCAAAAAAATGGGGCTTTGAATTTAAATTTACCGAAAGCCCTGAAATTACAAAATCGATGCGCATTGCGCTCCATGATTTAAAATTGGAACGGCTTCATATCGTGTATCCGGGAAATCAATCGATTCGGCTCGATAAAAAAATAGAGCTTGTCTCGCTTAAGCATTTAAACACGATCAAGTTCTAATCTTGGGCCGCTTAGGTTGGAATTTGCGGCGGATATTGCAAGGTGGCAGTTTAGTTTATCAGCTTGAGTTCTGCAAATTTCATAAAGCGTTAAGCAAATGTTGATACGAAACGGTGTTTCTGAGATGGCGAATCTTTTGACGAAATCCCTTGCAAGAGCTTGGAACCGACAAGGTGATCAAGTTGTAGGCGATCATGGCCAGTGTCCAGTGTGTTTGGACGCCTTGCCAGGAGCGCATAAACATGTGGCCGAAGGCCAAAGATGAGTACAGGTACCGAGTACAGGTACCGGTTCCAAATGAACCTGGTTCAATTAGAACCGGTACAGATTTAATGCCCCCGGTAGTGCGTGAATAATATTTTTATAAAGGAGGCTTAAAATGAAAACGTCAGACGTGGATGCGGGTGAAATTATTCGGCACGATAGCAGGCTTTGGAAAGTTATGGAGAAGGAAATTTTAGGACACGGGAAGGCGGCGAGGACTTACCGCTTAAAGCTTAAGGACCTGACGAACGGGCAGGTCTTTGAACAAGTGCTGCGGCCCGAAGCTGATCTCGAGACGGTTTACGCCACAAAAGCCACCCTTGAATTTCTTTACAAGGACAAAGATTTTTACGTTTTTATGAATCAGGAAAGTTACGAAGAGACTCGCCTTGCGAAGGATTCAATCGGAAAGAAGGGCATTCTCTTGAAAGAAAATAACAGCATCCAGGCGATTGTCGTGGAAGGAAACGCGATTTCGGTCGAGTTTCCGGGGACGGTGACGCTGACCGTGACCGGGGCTCCCGACGGTGTGAAACAGGGCAATAAAGAAGCGACGCTCGAGAACGGGCTCACGATTCTTGTGCCGCATATCGTGACTGCTGGAGACCAGGTCGTGATTAATACGGAAGACTTTTCCTATGTCGAGCGGGTCTCGCTGAAGAAAAATTTATAGGAGAACGCGACGGACAGTCCCTCGTGTGCTGTACCAGTTTTAAGTGCAATAGCCATCAGCGGTTAATGCGGATAGCGTTTTTCTTTTTTTAGGCGTAAAATAAGCGTTCTGATGGCACTGTTCATATTTTTGACACAGAGCTTCCTGGGCTGGTAATGGGAGGAAGCTCGTGCGTATTTGCATAGAGGCAAGAACGAGTTGATGAGCCAAGAAGAAATCATAAAAGGGATGGAGGGTTTTGTTGAGGACCAACTCCATTTACTGAAACCTGTCGAAAACTGCTGGCAACCCAGTGATCTCCTGCCGCAAATGGGTGATAACCATTGGCTTGATGAATTGCAAGAGTTCCGCAAGGCAGCTCTCACCTTGTCTGACGAGATCCTTGTTGTTCTTGCAGGAAATATGATCACTGAAGAAGCCTTGCCCTCTTATGAGACTTGGCTTAATGGTTTATCAGGGATCAAAGATACCACAGGAAGAAGTCTGTCTCCCTGGGCGCGATGGGCAAGAGGCTGGACGGCCGAAGAAAATCGACACGGAAAACTCCTACATACCTATTTATACCTCTCAGATCGAGTAGATATGCGATCCATAGGAACTGCTGTCCAACAGCTTATTAAAAATGGATTTGACCCGGAAACTGAAAATGATCCTTACTTGGGGCTGGTTTATACCTCGATTCAGGAAAGGGCGACAAAAATCGCTCATCATAATACCGGTGAACTGGCTGAAAAAAGCGGAGATCGAAAACTGAGTAAGATGTGTGGGCTCATTGCGGGCGATGAGGCAAGGCACGAAGAGGCCTATAAGCGTTTTTTTGGGAAAATAGTCGAATTAGATCCCTCCATGGCGTTGCTTGCTTTTGAGAAAATGATGAGGAAACGAATTATTATGCCCGCACGTCATATGTCTGACGGTGATGATCTCGATTTATTCGCGATGCATGTTTTGGCGGCTCAGCGTATTGGAGTTTATACGACCCGCGATTATGCGGAAGTGATCGATCACTTGGTCCATTACTGGAAAATCCCGACCCTTTCGGCTTTGACCGCAGCGGCCCGCCAAGCGCAGGAGTATCTTTGTGGGTTGTCTAAACATTATCTGAATACTGCTGAAAGAATGGAGCGCAGCGTTGCCAAGAAGCCTAAAATGCCTTGCCCCTGGATCTTTGGCCGTTCGATTTGACCATGAATGAGTCACTCCGTTGAAAAAGAAAAAGTATCGTTTCCCTCTTTATTTGATGGCTCGCGGCCTGGCGGGGATTCTTTATTTCTTCCCGAGGCCGGTTTTGCTTTCTTTTGCGAGATTTCTTGGATGGGCCGCTTACCATCTTTGCGCTAAAGATCGAAAAAAAACAATTCGTAATTTGAAACTGGCTTACGGTGAGACCAAGACCCAGTCTGAAATCCGCGTCATTGCGCGGAAGGTTTTTGAAAATCTGGCGCAAACCACGCTGGAAATGGTCCAGTTTCCAAAACTCAATTCAGAAAAAGTCGAGGGCTTTGTCGAGATCGGCAAAGCCTATGATGTTTACAGTTCTCTTCTAGCGGAAGGCAAGGGTCTTATTGCCCTCACGTCTCATATCGGCAATTGGGAACTCTTAGGCGGAATTTTTACGATGAAAGGCTTTAAAGGCAAAGCGATCGCCAAAGAAATCTACTATGCGCCGTACAACCGTTGGGTTGAAGGCCTACGATCATCGCTAAAGATTCAGACCATCTACAGAGATCAGGCCTCCAGGGAGATTCTGACCTGGCTTGCCGAAGGGGGGCTCATCGGGATCTTGCCGGATCAAGACATTTCCGCCCTTAAAGGAGTTTTTGTTGATTTCTTTGGAACGCCTGCGTATACACCCATTTCTCCGGTAAGATTGGCGCTCACGAGCGGAGCGCCGATTTTGCCTATTTTCCTCATCCGGGAAACGAACGACCGCTACCGGATCGTGATGGGCGGAGTGATTCGGCCCGTCATTACAACCACCCGGGAAGACGCGGTTTTAGAGTATACGCGACAATGGATGGCAAGTTGTGAGAACGCTATTCGACAGCATCCGGAACAGTGGGCCTGGATGCATAACCGCTGGAAAACAAAGAAAGAAGAAATTGTTTCTGAGGTTTTAGTTAAAGGGGCTTCTTTTTGACAGCTCTCTATTTATCACCCTTCGAACAAGAAGTTCTAAGATTTCTATTGCCGAAACTCCATTGCTTTACTTCGTGGCTGTTGTCAGCTCCGGGGTTTCAGCTTCTCTTCCGCCCAGGGCTTTACATTCCGCAGCCGTTTTTCCCTTTGTCTCAAATCCCCCAAGAATGCAGACAACCAGCTTATTGAGTTTTTTTACCGGTTGATCCGACTGAGAAAATGGCATCGGGGAGGATGTGCTGGATCTTGCCCAGGCAGTTCCCGCCATGAAGAAAATGACTCCGGCAACAAATAGTTTTTTCATGTCATGTGATTTCATTTTTAGCCCCCTTCAGTGTCAAAAACGATTTCAGAAATTATGCGACAACAATGGCCTTATGGCAAGCTATCTCAAGTGATTTCGTGACCATTCTACAGGGATTCTGAAAATCAAGTGCCGTGAATCCAGCGGATGAGTGGGCGGATCAGCCAGGGCGCGCGCCTGATGGCTTCGACCATGAAGCAGCGAAGCATTCGCCAGCGAAGCGTGGCGCCGATGAGACGGCACAGTTTTTTGCGCTTTCCAAGCAGGTGCGCATGTTTTCTCTGCCATTTTTCTCCAAGGTCTGTTTCCCAGTTGAATTGATGTGATTGCAACAACGCTACAAGCTCGCGGGCCTGGAGCAGTGCCCAAAAAATACCTTCGCCAGTAAAGGGTTCCACAAAGCCAGATGCATCGCCCAAGACAAAAAAACGCTGGCCGGCTAAAAGCCGGCGGGTTCTCGGCAAAGGGGAAGTTCCCATCCAAACAGCTTCGGAAAGCCCTTGGGGAATGGCGAGCCCCGCTTCTTCGAATACTGCGTGAACACAGACGGCGGGAGTCGATGATTTTAAAAAGGCCGGATGCACGGCGGCCGCGACTTCAAGACGTTCATCTTCCCGCCTGACGATACCCGCGTACCCTGGCCGTCCGCAGGCCATGTAAATCGTTCCGGCGTCGGCTGGAAAACTATTCGGGTCTAAGGACGCATAAAGGCCGATTAGAGAATCTGCAGCCGCCTTTGAATGATAGTCGGGCTGTTGCCTGAGAGCGTCGCCCGCCAGACCGTCGCTGACGAGTATCATTTTAGCCCGTACCTCGCAGATCTTGTTTTCAACCCGCACCTGAACCCGCGCAAAATGATCGACGGATTTCTGCACAGCCGCTTTCGTGCGCGACAGAAACACGGCCCCTTTCTCTTGGGCCGCCTCGATCAGCGCGAAATCAAATTGTTCGCGAGAAACACTGCGGCCTTGGGGGATCTCAATGGCGGCCAACCCTGTGCCCGCCGCAACCACGAGGCGGTGAAGGGACTTTGCCCGCAGTTGCATTGTCAGGCCGCTCAACCCGCACTGTTCCAATAACTCCATCGTGCGGTGACTCAAACATCCGCCGCAAACCTTACGTCTTGGAAAGGTTGCCTGATCCAGTAAAAGTACGCTGAGGTTCTGCTTGGCGAGTAAATAAGCTGCCAGGGCGCCGGCAGGTCCGGCCCCGACCACGACGATGTCCCAGAGACGGGCAGCCAGAGATTCTGGCGCAGACATTTTGGTTTGAGGAAGAGAAGAATCGGTGAGCGTCACAGGTGTTGCCAAGTCAGCAAATAACGCATAGGCCAAACCGAATAGATTTTAACGGATTCGAGCCCGGCGGTATGTGCCAGGGAGGTGATCTCCTCCGGAGTCCAGGCAGCTCTTACTGAAAGAAGCGCATCGATGTGCACCACTCGGGATTGTGTGAGTAAACGCGACCCTAAAAAGGCTAACAGCCAGCCTCGGAGCGAGCGCCGGAGATCGGAAATGACGACCAGTTTTGCCTGCGAGCGCGCAAGCGTTTCAAAAAAAAACAAAACCTGTTCCTGCGATAAATGATGCAAAAAAAGACTGTTGATTACTACATCAAATCGGGCAGGGATGACATCCCGAAGCGCATCCAATACAAAAAAATTCACATACGAGCAATTTTTTTCTGAGGCGTGCTTTTGCGCATAAGCCACCGCTTGCGGATTAAAATCACAGCCCTCAAAGGACAAAGGCAGATGCTGACGCCGGGCTTTCAAGGCCAATTTAAAAACCATATCGCCCGCGCCACAGGCGACATCCAGAATACGTAGAGGCCTTTTTTCTGAATGAATGTAGAAGCGTTGAATAGCTGACCAAAGTGTCGCCGCGGAAAAACTCACGGTATTGATTTTTTCAAGCCCCT
>CAYMUZ010000027.1:0-5588 GCA_964393875.1 uncultured bacterium
TTGTGCTTCATTATCGTCTGAAATGTAAAGCTCCTGCACGCCTGAAGCCAGCGGTTCCTGATCAGAAGTGCGCACAAGCCCATGCCCGTCTTCCACATTGACTCTGAAGCGTATGGCTTCGGTAGAGACTTGAGAACCCGCCTCATTCGCAGGGGCTTCCTCCACGACTTGGCGGAGAGTATAAGGCTGGCCCAAATCGCTCGTGATGACCACCCTGACCTGGCGCTGAGCCGCATCATGCGAAGGATCCCCGTTTTCTTCGAGACTCCGAAGACTCCCAAAATCGACAGCGCTATCGCCAGTCACCACGGCTACCTGCAGTTCAAGCGCGCCGTAGGCCCTGGAGAGGCACAAGAACAAAAATAAAACAAAAAAATTAAAAGATCGCATTTTACTCCTGCTCAACTTCAAGGCGTATCTGTCCGAAATAATCTCCGGCTTCTAGCGGTTTCTTTGCCGAAACCAAATAATCGATATTAAAAGTTTCTTCCCCCCCTGAGGCTCCTGAACTAAAAACAAGTGTTCGCCCTTCGGGAACCTCCGTCCAACCCGGCACAGCGCTTTGCCCTCCGGCCTTTCCGGCAGAGACCAGAAATCGCATACTGCCCTCCGGAACTTGGGCCCCACGCGAACTTGTCACGCTACTGAGATAGCGGTGGAAAATTTTGAAGCGCTGCTCGCTATTTGTCAAAATCTTGACCGTCAATGATTCTGATTGCTCAATCCCGGGAAGAATCGGCCCCAATTCCACACTGGCCGAACCTGAATGGCCTTCTGCGCGCACAGCCGTAACCGGTTGAATATAAAAAGTGAGGGGCAGCGTCTGCGTGTCTGAAGCCGCGCGGCCGACGGCAGGAAACCCCATGAGGGCTGTCATCAGAAAAAGGAGGCCTGCCATGATTCCAGGTTTATGATTGATCATCTCGTTAAAAAATCCCAGGGATTCAATTATCCACAAAGGTGACCGTGACCGTCGCCTCGTGCGGACCCGCCGGAAGTTCCTGTGTTAAGCGCGCACGATATTGCAGTGTCAGATTTCCATCCACAATTTTTCCGTCACCCGCATCGGTGACCTTATCCGCCACTCCCTGATCGAAGGTGTTGAGCGTCACAAACCCGGAACCGGGGCTCACCAAATGCGATTGTTCGCCATTGGAAGAAAAAGAGCCGAGACGCACTTCGAGGGCAATGCCGTCGATAGGAACGTCTAGGTGCGCCATCACCACATCCTGGATGCGCCCCACATCATTGGCAATGATCGAGTAGCCAACCTCCGCCGTTGGAGAAATCGATCCTGCAGAAAAATCAGGAAGGGTTAAATCGAAACTGGATTGACTGGACGTGAAACTGACCGCACTCTGAGAGTTGAAATGGAGCAAAACATCGACGCCTTCCCCCTCGGCCAAAACGCGAGGAGTCAGCGCAAAAAGGGTACCCGCCAAAATTGCAATGCCGGTTAATTTGCGCATGACGGCAGAATAATAACACAGCTCGGAAAACTTGTAATGGAAGTTATTGGGAGCGGGCCTCACTTACAGATCGTCCGGATCTGTTCATTCAGAAAAGCGGCGATATGCGCACTATCAAACGGCCAGGCATAGGTAAAATGGGCTGCAGGGTGTCGTAGGCGGGCCGCGTCAATTTCTCGAGGAATTTCAAATTCAGCGTGCGATCCGCCGCGCGTGAGCATCGGGGTCACCACCACCACTTCCCCTTGATTCATCCCCGCCGCCTGATCGAGAATTTCGGGCACTCCTGGGGCACAGAACTCATTGAAGGCCACCCACACAGGGTGCCCTGATTTTTCCCGCAGATCGTCTGCAATGCGGTAAGACGCCGCATGAAAACCATCGTTCTCCGCATTGCGCGGCCACGCCCTCATTTGCTGCTCAAGTGCATCGTGACGAACAATCTGCTCGGGCGTCAGAATCCCCGGTTTTGAATGCTGTGAATGCAGACGTAGAAACTCCATCTTTTCTTTCTCAGAAAAATCTTTGGGCGGCATGCCATGAACGACTAAGACGATAACCATAAGGGAGTTCCTTCTATTTTTTCTTCTGGCATTGGGGGCAAAAGTGTGTCGAACGCTGGGCAATGACCGTGCGGACAATCGCCGTCTTGCAATTGGGGCAGGGTTCCCCGGTACGCCGAAAAACCTTCAAAGCATCCTGATTCCGCCCGCGCCGATGCGATAAGCTGTAATAATTCAATTCATTCGTACCAAGCGTCGTGCCCGCATGCTTCACGCCGCTTTGCAGCACTTTTACGATGCCCTGGTGCAATGCCTCAATCTGCCGCTGACTCAGTTGGCTAGAACTAAGCGCCGGATGAATTCGCGCATCCCAAAGCGCTTCGTCCGCATAGATATTTCCAAGCCCTGCAACAAAGGACTGATCTAAAAGCAACGCTTTCATTTGCCGGTGACGCCCACGCAGCCGCTCGCTTAAAACCTGCGGCGTGAAACAACGCTCCAACGGCTCCGGACCTAACCTGGATAAAAACTTTTCGGGGTTCTGGAAAAAATAAAACTTCCCAAACTTGCGAATGTCTTTAAAACGCAATTCCCATCCATCCTTCAATACAAACGCCGCACGCACATACGGATCAAGCGGCTCTGCCGTTTTAAAAAGGTCCAACCGTCCACTCATCCGCAAATGAATCAGCACAGTCCCTGAAGGACGCAGCTTGAGTCCTATCATTTTACCTCGCCGAAAAACCTCCGCAACTTCCCGGCCGGCTACGGCATGCTGAAACGCTTCGGCTCCCGGCTCCGCAATGGTTCGCTTCCAAAACACACGAACTTCTTGAATGCGCCGGCCGACCAATTTCGAACGTCCCAGATCTCGCACAATCGTTTCTACTTCCGGCAGTTCAGGCATGGGGTCTTAAAACCGTTCGTTGGATCGGCATTTGGTGACAATTAAGTTAGGGCAAGCTAAGACATATTGCAATCACTACATTAAATATATTTTGCCGGGGCCTTTGGCGAAAGAAGGGGTTCTGTTGGAAACTCGGCCTGGTTCTTCCGACCTGTCTCCTTTGGGGGGAGGAAATGGCTCGGATTACGCGGCGGCGCGAGCGGTGCGGATAGCGGCCACATTTTGCGACAGAGCCGCAATGTAACCTGCCAAAACCTGGCGAACCACCTGGATTCCGTCGCCAACAGGCTTAAGCCCGCCTTCACCCGCCGGCTGAATTGTCCTGGAGTTTTTGATAGCCAAAAGCTGCTTGATACGTATCGCTTTTACCAATTGACGATTGCCGTTAGCAGTCGCGCCCAACTCATTCGCCCAGTTACCCAGCAGCGCTGCGGCAGCTATTTGGATGGCTGAAACAAATTTTTCAAGACGAACATCTCATTTGTGAAGAAGTAAGACTCCCACGACTTTTTTAGGGGGGAAAATAGTAACCTTAACAGAAGTAATTTTTTGAATATGGCTGTGGATAAACTTTTAACCTATTTGAATTAAAAGGGTTAAGCATTATTTTGATGTCAATCCTGACTTTTGGGACACTTTCAAACACGCCTCAATGGGGACATGAAAAATGCTCTGCAAAAAATGACGCCTTAAAACCTGCCCCGATTCCGAACTAGGATTTGGGGAGCGAAGAATGCGATTGATAAAGTATCTATTTTTCTCTATACTTTAGTATAGATTAAAGGAGGATGCCGATGGAATATTTGAGCATTACATTCCCCAAAGAATTGAAAGTTGCTCTGGATCAAGAAGCCAAGCGGGAGCATCTCAAACGAAGCACGCTCATTCAAAAAGCCGTACGGGTCTATTTGGAGCTTAAGAAACGACAGGCCGTGAAGCATCTCTTGCGTGATGGCTATCAGGAAATGTACGGCACTTCAAAACAGATCACCGATGATTTTGCCAGCCTGGATCAAGACTCGCTTAAATATGTCGATTAAGCGCGGCGAGCTTTTTTGGGTCAATCTCAATCCTTCGAAGGGGTCTGAACAATCAGGGCGGCGCCCTGTATTGATCCTTCAAAATGATATCGGGAACACTTTGGCCCCAACCACGATCATTGCCCCACTGACAACCAAGAGCTTCTCCAAAGAATATCCCACCAATGTAAATCTTCCGAAGGGTATTGCCGGATTGAAATCAGACGCCACCCTTTTACTCTCTCAAATCCGCACGATTGATAAAACAAGATTGGAAGAGAAAATCGGAACCCTCTCCGCTTATGATCTAGAGCGCGTAAACCATGCCATTGAAATCAGCCTGGGACTCCGATAGTAAGAACCTAGTTCGTCTCTAAATAGGTCCTCCGGAATAGTATAGAAATGTGATAAAATTTGCGCCTCATGCGACGCAAATATCTGATCAAAAAAATTCTTTTTCTCACCGGAATGGCTTTGATGCTGTCGGCGTCGGCATTTCCGCCCCTTTCCTTGGAAGAAGCTTACCGGCTTGCACTCACTCGCAGTGAAACGCTCGCAATCCAGAAGGCCACTATTGATGAAACCTGGGCTAATTTCCTGGACGCCACCAGTGAAGCACTCGGAGATGTCCATTTTAAAATGACAGACTTCCGTCAGCAAGATGTCGGCGGCTCTTCCGATTCCGGAGCCACCTCGTCCTTTAACCGAGCCGATCACCGCGAAAATAAATGGGTCATCCGCCAGCCTCTTTTTCAGGGATTCAAATCGATGGCGGCTCTCTCAGGCGCGGGAAGTCTTAAAAATCAGCGTGTGCAGGAACGCCGCCGCGGCGAGCAGCTTTTATTTCTCGATGTAGCCGAAGCCTTCTATTCGCTGCAGCGCTATCAACGAGATCTTTTAATCACAAAAACAATCCTGGGCCTCTTCGAAGAACGCCTGAGAGATCTCACTGCGCGCAAAGAAATCGGAAAGACCCGCCCCAGTGAAGTCGTCACCGCCCGTTCGCGCATGAAGAAACTCGAAGCCGATCTTGCCCGAATCGCCGGCATGCTAAAGTTCGAGCGCCGTACCCTTGAGTTTCTGACAGGCATAAATCTTTCGGATCGTGACCTGACTGAAACCAGCACCCCTCTCGCCGAGGCCGGACTGCTGCCAGATTATCTCACCGGTTCGAAAAACCGCGCCGACATTCTGGCCGCCAGAGCCGCGCTCAAAACCGCCAGCCGCAGCATCGTCGTTGCTCAAAGCGATCTTTGGCCAAAGCTTTCTCTCGATAACAACCTGTATGAAAGACGCGACGGATTTCAATCTGGCATTGACTGGGATCTGCTCCTCACCTTTGACGTCCCCCTTTTCCAGGGGGGCGCAGCTCTTGGGAAAATTAAGAAAGCACTTGTGGATCACAAAAAATCAAAATTGGAACTGAGCCGCACAGAGCGAATGGCTGAAACAGAAATTAAACAGCACTTCGACATCTGGGTTTCTCATCTTGATGAATACAAGGCGCTCGAAGAAGCTGTTAAAACCGCTGAGGAAAACTACAAACTTCAAAAAGAGGATTACGCGCTCTCTCTCGTGTCTAATCTGGATGTGCTCGAAGCGCTTGAATCGTTAAATCAGACACGGCTCGATGCCAACGCGACCTTTTTTGAAATCAAAAAAGACTTCATCCGTATTGAGGTCGCCACAG
>CAYMUZ010000028.1:0-17675 GCA_964393875.1 uncultured bacterium
AACCCGCGCTCACCGGACGCCGTCCGGTTACCTTCACACACAGTAACCGAAAATTCCTCCCCGACCACAGCGAGCAATGCATAAAATCCATCGACCACCTCTGGTTGGGCCGCAAAGCTCGAGGCAATTCCAGACGGACTAGGGTCTCCCTTGATCGAAACAGTTCGTTCGAAGCTTATTGAGCGTTAAAAGATGATAGGCGAGGAGGGGCTAATCCTTTGTAGAGATATTCATATCTATCTTTAGTAGACTCCTAAAAAAAATACCATCCCCTCTTCTTGTATTCGCTCTCCGCGGCGGCTAAGGTTGCAAGTGTTCGCAACGACCGCTTGAGTTTGGAGGGGAATGATGAAAGTTCGCAGAGCCTTTCTTCGTTGGGTCGCCGGGTGCATGGTTGCAGTCTTCACCTGCTTTGAAGTCGCCTGGGCCGGCGGCGTGCCGGTTGCCGAAATACTTCAAGAGTCGTTTAAAGCCCCAGCGGTTTCGCAGCCTGCGCTCGCTCTTGCTCCCGCTCCATCCACCCGTCAGCCAGCGAAATTGCTTCGCGACGCTCGCAATGACACGGCGGCGTTGTTTGGTTCTACTTCCACCGACTTTTTACAAGACGATCATCCCCTGAGCCGTATCGAAAGCCCCGAGCCAATTATCCCATCGCCTGAGATTTCGGACTTTAAGCCGTCCGAGAAGTCTGCTTTGATCCCCACCTCACTGCGGCAGGGGGCTGATTCGTCTGTTTTACCGGGCACAGATTTTGAACGCATGAATTTCTCCGACGCGCTTGAGGAATTACGGCCGGAATATGCCACGGCCGTGATTTTAAAAGATTTGAGAAAAGAGGATTTGGAAGAGCTGACTCATTTATCGTTTGAAACCAGCATTCTTGTTTTGGATGGAGAGATCGTTCTTTTTACCTCTGGCAGTGACGATGAAATCGGCGTGCTGCCGGCCGTGCGTGAGTTGATTAATAAAGCTTCTTTTATTTCGCACACGCATCCCGGAGTTCATTCTGCGGAGGGGCCAAGTGGTCAAGATATCAATGAAGCGGTGGCGGATCCCGGCGAAGAGTACGTCATTACGCACGGGGGTGTTTATGCTTACAACCACGAGGGATTGTTTTATGGCAGTGCGCCGCAGAGTTACGAGGGGTATCTCACAAAACTTTACAAAGCAATCTCAAAATATGGTGAAAATGTCTCAACTGTTGACGCCCGCCGTGAGTTGAATCAGTTCATTGCGGAACAGGACCGTTACAATCAGGCCGTGGAGAAAGAGCGGCAGAGCTTTCGCCGTGGAGGCACGCTTTCCTATACGTCCGGATTGACGACCTCAAGCGTGACGACGCTCTCAGGCAATCCCTACCCGTATATGACCACGGGTTCTAGTTCCGCAACGACGCTGTCCGCTAGCTCCAATCAATTTGCGCTTGGCTACAGCGTTTCTGCCGCCGCTGATACATCCGGTTTTACGATTTCTTTTGATAACGCAACCACTTCTGCCATTGAGACCCAGAGCATCAGCTCACTGACTTATCTCACTTTCGGTCTTAAGGGTCCCAACACCACACTCAAACTTGAAATCGTGGATATCAACAATGCGAAAGACACGTTCACACTGACGGGAATTTCTAACAGCACCGAACAGTTTTGGCGTGTGCCTATCGCCTCTATTGCAAACACGCTGGATAAAACAAAGATCAAGGCTCTGAATCTTATCGTGGCGCAGGCGAACACCACAACCACGACGCGGACGGGAACACTTTATGTTCGGTCACTGGGATTAAATACGGCCGCGCCCTCACAGCCGGGAGTCACAACGGCAACGACTTCGCCCGTGAACACGGCCCCCTTTTTGATTTCCGGAACCAAAGACGCGAACACGTCCATTCTAATCAATAACGCCCCGGTTGTTGCAATCAACAGTGCGACTACTTGGTCGGCAACAGTGAATCTGTCTGTAGAGGGGAACAACTCCTTCAATATTATCGCCAAAAATACTCTGGGAACGCTCAGCACAGCCAAGTTGATTACCGTCGTACGCGATACCGTGGCCCCGACAGGTTCCATCGTGAATATCAACGGAAGCACGCTCAATTATACGACCACCGCTGCAGTGACGTTGAACCTGACATCCAGCGAAAGCAGTTTGTCCAACAAGGGGCAGATGAGTTTTTCAGCGGATGGCGTGACGTGGAGCACGCCTGAAGTCTATGCAGCGACAAAATCCTTAACGCTTCCGTCCGGGGATGGGCAGAAGACCGTCTCTGTGAAGTTCTACGATGCAGCGGGGAATGTGAGCCCTGTCTACTCCAAGGCCATTATTTTGGATACGCTGCCACCCTCGGGTACGATGACCATCAACGGCGGCGCGCAGGCGGTTAAACAAACCGCGGTGACGCTGAACCTGACCGCGAGCGATGCGGGTACCGGGGTCGACAAAATGAGTTTTTCGTCTGATGGCGTGACGTGGACGACTGCGGAAACCTATGCCGTGACGAAAGCGTGGAGTTTTTCATCCGGAGACGGCAATAAAATAGTGTATGTCAAATTTCTGGATAAATCTGGAAAAGGGTCGAGTGTTGTTTCCTCGACCGTTCTGCTGGATACGGTCGCTCCGAGCGGTTCTATTAGAATTAATTCGGGAGCGGCCTACACAAACTCTCAGAGCGTGACATTAAATTTAACCTCGAGCGAGAGCGCATTGACCAATAAGGGCTGGATGAGTTTTTCTTTCGAGGGAAGTCTTTGGACAATTTTGGATCCCTTTTCAGCCACAAAGACACTCACGATTCCCTCGGGGGATGGCGCTAAAACCGTTTATGTGAAATTTTATGATTGGGCGGGGAATATAAGTTCTGCGTATTCCACGCAAATCACGCTCGACACCAAGAATCCCACCGGTTGGTTGATGATCAATAACGGTTCGACTTATACGGTGACGACGAATGTCAACGCCGCGATTTCAGTCAGTGATAATCCGGGTTCCGGAATTGCGCAGGTGCACTTTTCAACCGATGGCGGTCAGACCTGGGGAGCCTGGGAAAATTTATTGGTGAATGCTCAAAATATGATGGTGAAGAATCTAAATATACCCGCCGGGGATGGGCAGAAGAACGTGCAATGTCAGGTGAAAGACAATGCGGGCAATATCGGGCTAGTCGGTAATTTTATTACTCTGGACACGAGCGGTCCTGCTGGGAGTATCAAGATTAATGCGGATGCGGCCACTACAAATCAGACGCAGGTGACGCTATCTTTGACGGCAAGCGATGCTTTTGCGGGCCTCGGACAGATGCGATTTTCAACCAACAGCGGGCAATTGTGGAGCGCATGGGAGAATTTTCAGGCGACAAAAAGCATCACACTTCCAACGGGGGATGGCTTGAGGTCCGTCTTATGGCAGATTTATGACCGGCTCTGGAACCTGAGTACCTTGGTCGATGACATTTTGCTGGATACCACCGCTCCCACCGGAACATTTGTTATTAATGGCGGCGCTAGCCAGACTTCTTCAAAAGATATCACTTTGACTCTGGCGGCCACTGACGCCACATCGGGCATTGATCAAATGCGGTTTTCTTTGGATAGCGGTACGACCTGGAGTGCCTGGGAAAACTCTGCAGCATCCAAGAGTCTGAGTCTGACCGGGGAAAGCGGTGACAAAGTAGTCCAGTATCAGATTAAAGATAAAGCCGGTAACCAAAGTCTTGTCTACTCCAAGACCATCACGCTCAACCTTAATCCGGCATCGGTTGTTGTTTTCACTTCTGCCGCCAGTACGTCCAATGCCGACTACATACTTCAGTACACGGTCAATGGCGTTGCGCGTCAAGAGACCTGGCAATTGGCTCCTGGCGAAAATCAACTGCTGATTCATCCGGCCATACCAGGGTTGCCGCCGATTCTGGCGCAATTCAAAGTGACCTATCAGCCGCCAATTTTACCGATTTACTCTGTCTATATGCCGACAGGAAATCAGCTGCCGTACGGCGTGACTGAAGAGGATCTTGTGTCGATCACCACGCAAGACGGGCTGGTGCTTAAGTACTATCAAGCCAAAATTATTCGTATTGAAAAACCGGGTGAATACCGCATGTTTGACCTTCTCTTCAATGCGAATGGCGAGCTGAGTGGGGGTACGGTCGCCTATACCCACGGTGACTGGGCCGTATTTAGACAAGGCCAGCTTGTTTATTTCATGAATGCGCTGGGGGATGCGACCTGGTACGACACGAAAGGTCGCGCCACTAAAACTCGCATTGCTGATGGTAAGACCCTGAGATTCGCTTACCGCTTGAATGCCCAGAATGAAATTATGGCGATTTTAAGCCAGGATGAAAATGCCACCGGACTTTATGAAAATGGCAAGCCCGTCTGGATTGTCAGAAAGGATTTGTCTGAAATCCGTTATGACAACGGCCTGCTTAAAGAATACCGCGATGCGGCCGGAAACCAGTATCGCTACACGATCACAAACGTTCTTACAAATGGCATTGTGAGTGGTTACAAAACAGAATTGATCGAAGTTCTGCGGCCTGGATTTTCGCCGCTGCCTTTGGCTACCCTTTTAAGCCAGCCCGGGACCTACGCTGCGTTGGTCGGTGTGATTCAAAACGATTTGGCTTTACGGATTGAATATGATGCCGCGGGGCAAATGATTCAGTTTGTTTCCGGAAAAAATGAAACGTTGCAACTGGAAGCTCAATTACCCGCGAGCCTGCGGGACAGTGCCGGCAATCTCAAAACGATTCAGAACAACGCGGAGACTCGCGAGCAATGGGCCACCGTGTCGGTCCAGCAAGGGACTGTGACCCAAACGTATGACAGCGCCGGATCGCTGGGCACGATTCAACTCTCAGACGGCAGCCGGCTTGTGGTGAAAAATACGGCGCTTGATGTGGTTCTGCTGACCGATGGCAGCACGCTGAACGGTTTAAAATGGGATGGGTCGACCTTGACAGATTTCACTCGAACTACGGCCGAGGGTGCGCAAGAAATTTATGAGGCCGGACGGCTTGTGCGCCGCCGCGATGCCAATGGTAATTTGACGCAGTATGCGCGTTTTAATGGCAGTGACCATCCGGATACGATGACCACGCCGGACGGCAAAACCTACCGTTTCACGGAATATCAAAATGCTGCGGGTCTTACAGACCGCATCACCGAACTGGTGAAGATTGACCTGGCGGATGGCAGCCGCCTTGAACTTGAGCAGGGTAAACCCGTACGGTTTATCCAGAAAAAAGAAATTCACCTCGATCCCGTGGATGTGCCCGTGCTGCCAGCCGGCCAGGGGTTTGTCTCGTCGCTGAAATTGCCTGCGGCAGAA
Organism: uncultured bacterium; assembly: GCA_964393875.1. GTDB lineage: Bacteria > Omnitrophota > Omnitrophia > Omnitrophales > Aquincolibacteriaceae > JAHFHB01. The sequence goes on from CAYMUZ010000028.1 coordinate 5,326, forward strand.
CTGCGCGCGGTCACACTCGATGCGGCCGCGAATATTTTGAGCGGTGAAATTTTATTTAAGGACGGAACTCAGTATTTAATCAAAGACGGTGTGCTCTTCAAACAAATCACCCCGGACGGACTCGAACTCGAAATTCAGGCCGTGCCGCCGGCTGATTTTAAGGCGCCTGCTAGGCTGACTCCAGTCGCATTGAGCGCGCCGGAGGCAGTCTACCGCGATTCGGTGGTGGAACAGCAGCTGAAATTCTTCATCGACGGCATTGGCCTGGATTCTACGACCGGCCTGCCCATGGACAATTACAAGGGCAATACGCGCGAACTTTCCCAGTACAGTCAGGCGACGCTGGTGGGGTTTTGGGCGGAGATTTTGAGCGCCATTGCGCGCGGGGATTACGTGACTCCAAAAATGAACGCGCTGACGGCTTATCAAAAACTGGCGGCGCTGCTTGAAGAGTTTCGCAAAGTACAGACGCAGGCGGGCTGGAATGGCATGGTCGGATTTTTCAACATTGTCAAAACAACGACACCCGTGCTGGATGCTGCGGGCAAGCCCACGGGCCAGACACAGACGGTTGTTTCCTATCAGCGCCAGTTTGACACGATCGGCATGGGCGATAATTTAAATTTGTCACTGAGCATGGCCTCGGTGCTTGGGGCTTTGTCGAGCCAGCCATCGGATTCGCAGCTGAACCCCTACCGGACGCGAATTCTTTCTGCGGCCAATCAAATTCTGACGGCACAGGATGCTGGGTACAATGCCTTTTATGACAGCGCCAGCGGCCGTTTTTTTATGGGCCGCCAATTTTCTGCAAGCGGCAGTGTTTTTACGGGACACATGGACCGCGTGTTCAATGAATTTCGCAGCGGATTGATTTGGCTGGCTGCGCGCAATCCTCTTTTTAAAACGGCGGTTCAGAGTTTGGATGTGGCGGTCCGGCCTGACGAAACGCAAAATGGGAAAGGGTTCGACAATGCGGCCGCTTTTGACGGCGGAGCGTTTCAAATGTTCTGGCCTTTGATTCATGTGGATGAAACGCAATATGCCGAATTTGACGTGGCGCTTCGGAATTTTCTATACATGCAAGCGGATTTTATCCAGGCGCATGGCGTTCCGGGGCTGCTCTCCGCGGGCGATGACCCCGGCCATGGCTACAATGGAAAAATGGGCCTGGCGGCTGCAGCCGAAACCTCGGATCCGTTGGCAGCGAATGTGGGGTCGCTCTACGGTACCGCGTCTGCTTTTGCTCTTGCACCGCACTACACGCTGCAACTCCTGAAAAATATTGAAAGTAAATTTCCAGGCGTGCGCACTACGGCTGGATTTGTCGACGCGGTCGCTTTACAGGCGGGGACATCTGTTCTTTCGAACCAGTATTACGGGGTGGACCAGGCCTCCTTTATTTTGTCCCTGCTTGGCAAAAGCCAAAACTATTTCAGCACGTATCTTCAGCAGCAAGGCCTCAAGCCTGCGTTTGACGCGGTCTATCAAGCCATGAGGTTTGGGCTCAAGCCTGTGACCCAAATCAATCAAGTGCCGCCGGACTTTGGAGTGCCCGCACTGCCGCTTTACAGCGGCACAAGCCCGGCTCCGGACGGGCTCAATCGCGCGTTGCTCAGACGGCCGGCCTATATCGCCAGCCTCAACGATCCCGATTATGGCGAGGGCAAGATTTATGACTATGTCAATGTCTCCGGAGCCATCCAGCGTACGGAGATCGAATTTACGCAGAACAAAATAGTGACCATGAATCTACAGGAGTATCTTTTACTGCCCGGCCGCGCCACTTTTGCCCGGTCTCTTTTTGGCGCGTTGTCGCTGGATCTTTTGGATGAAGCCACGGCACAGGGTGCTTTTTATACGCCGGGTGAAGGCTATGCCAATGGCGAGCTGACGAGCGATGCGCGCTTGGGAGAAATTCGCAGGCTGCAATTTGATTTTAAACAGGACAACAAACCGGTCGGTCTTTACGCCAGTTACAATGCGCGTGATCTCACCTCCTACGATTATCTCTCGATCCCTCTCAAATTAGATGTTCACACGCCACCCGGTGTGAGTGTCAAGATTGAGTTGAAGGGGTTGGGTGAAATTTTTATGGCAAGCGGTTTGACAACGGACTGGCAATTTTTTCAGATCCCAATAGCCAAACCCGCAGGACTTTTGCAGCAAATTGCCATCGTGGTGCAAACGCCCAACGGCCAGGCTGCTGCAGGAAAGATTGACCTCGGTCCGCTCTCTGCGTTCAAAGTCCGAACATCCAACACGATTGACTGGCAAGCGCTGCTGGGCCAAAGCGAGAGCGAGATCAAAACGCTCTTGAAAGCCAAGGCCCTGCAAGCGCCCGGTGGGGGAGGCACAGTCCAGGGCGAGGAAGTGCTGGAAAACTTTGTGCTTGATGCCAGCGGGCATCTTGTGGATGGCATTTTAAAGAATGCGGATGGCAGCATTCAATATTTTCACAAGGGGCTTTTAAGCAAGTGGGTTTTCCCCAACGGCCGGACGGTGCTGTATGAAAAAGGGCTGGCCGCGTTCATCGTGGATCTGGCCCGCGGCCAGCTTGAGGAGGGCCGGTTTTATTATGACCAGAGTTTCAAAGGAGAAATTCGCTCCTTTGTCGTGCAGGACAATCACAGCAAGCGGATTTATGGCTCCGATGGCCAGCTTGAAATGCTGATGGAAGGCGAGCGTATTCTGCATTTTAAAGACGGCCATCTCGATCAGCTGGAATTAACGAACGCGACACTGAGCCAGCTGCGATTCGCCGACGATCAAAGTCTGCTCAGCGCGCACGTTCAAATGACAGACGGCCGCATGTTTGACGTGCAGTCCGGCGGCGTGCAAATGGTGGTGAATGCGGCGGGTGCGAAAATTTATTATCAAGACACGCGTATTGTCGCGGTTGAAACCGCGCAAAATGGCCGCACTGATTTTCAGTATCAACTCAATGCCCTCGGGCAGCTCTTGGGCGTGACGGCCAGTTATCAGGAAATCAGCACGAATCCAGTGTCTGGTGCGCCAGCGTCTGTGACGCGCACTTTGACGCTTTCAGACTACTTGAATTTGCCCAAACGGAGCGCGGAAAAAACAGAGATCTTACGCGAGCCACCGCGTTCCCTTCTGGCCTCCGGCACCGTAGTGGGTTTTAGCGTGGGCGCGCTGCCCGCGGGCGAAACCACGCACGCTTTTGCGGCCTGCACAAGTTATTCAGGGCCGTGCCAGGTTTATGCGCAATACGAATTCAAGTATGGCAGCACAAGCGGCACGATTCTGGGGGCGTCGATCCAGCATTCGAGCCAGCCCGTCATGCTTTCCAATTATGATTTTATGCAAGTCAGCTTAAAGCAGGCGGCTGACATGAATTGGAACCAGGATTTTACCCTGCGCTTGAAAACGCCCCAAGGCGCCACAGCCTATTCGTTTCAGCTGGCGGATGCTTCAAATCAGAATAAAGCCTACGCGTTTTCTTTGGCGGGCAAATCGGGCCCGGAGGGCGAAGTGACTTTGGAGCTGATGCGTGAAGCGGCGGGTGTCGGCAAAACAGGCGCGGTGACGATCAGTGACGTTTCCTATTTTTCGCTCAAAAAATTAGATCGGCCGATTTGGGAAAGCGTTTTGTCTATTACGGCCGGAGAAATTCGTAATCTAAAAATCGAGTCTTTGTTTTTGAACCAGGTTGGGGCCAATGTAGCCTCCGCCAAACCCTTAGTTTATAGCCAGCTTTCATCTTTGCTCGAGACGCCGTCTTGGATCACTTACTCGGATAAAAGTGCCTCGGAGAGTGGGCTCTTGACGGGCTTTAAACGTCTGGATGGTTCCCAGTTTATTATGACGGGCACGCAGGTGACCCAAGTCATACTGCCAGATGGCACCATCAACGAATATGCTCAAACCGGCAATGCGGGACAGGCGACCTTTCGGGGTGTGAGTGACGCCCAGACGAGCGGAGACCAGGCCAGCTATCAATACGGAGCTTTACGCAAAGTGACGCAGCCGAATGGCCGGCAGTTGAATTTTAGCTATGAGTTTGACTCAAGCGGCGATGAGATCACGCTGATTCAGGATTCCGGAACCGGCGACACACGGCGTTTTAAAGATGGCAAGCTGATTCAATCTACGAGCACGAACAACGTCCAAACCCAGTACACGTATCAAAACGGCACTTTGGCCGCAGCTGAAATGACGTACAAAAACAAAGTGATCGACAGCACCCATTTTCATTTTGATCAGACCGGTACACAGGTCACCGATGAGCGCGGTACGACCTGGTATTACGACACCGATGGCAACTTGATCAAACACCTGACGAGCGGCGGGATTCTTTATACCTATGCGGACGTGACCCATGAGCTCGACAGCGTTGCGGCGTTTCCGCCGGAAGATTACAAACAGGCCCTTCTTCAAGCCAAGGATCTGCGCGTGGTCACGCTTTCGGGCGATGAAACGGCAGACGGCTCGCAGATCTTGCTGGATCCAAAAGGCGAGGGCATGGGCGAGGTCCACCTGGCCTCCATGGATCAAGCGGTGCGACTGACCTTTGATGAGAACCAAAATATTCGCTCTGGTTACATAGAGTTTGCCGACGGTCTGATTCTGCAAATAGAAAACGGCATTCCACGGAGCGGCCGGCTGCGCGATGGGTCTGTTTTTAACATCGCCCTGCCGCTGGCCAAAGAGTATGAGCTGCGGCGCAGCGCGGATGGCAGTTACGTCGGATTCCGCCTTAGAATTCAAGACGCATTTTATTCGTACGATGCCGTGGGCCGGCTGATCAAATTTGAAAATGAGGCCGGCCAAAGCGACGTGCTCACGTACACCTTCAATGCCCAAGGTCAGGCGGTTTCTTACACCGATACGCAAAGCCGTCAGATCACGTTCAACGGCATTCCTTATCAAAAACAAGTGGACCTGCTGGCCGAAAAGAATGCGGGCGCAACCACTTTAAAACTGCTGGATGCGGGCCAGGAAATGGCGCGCTTAAACGGAACGGGCTTTGTGGTGGCGCTTTTTAAAGAAGCAGCCAATCAGTGGGACACTTTCACGGGGGCGTTTGCTTCCCAGGCCGACCGTTTAGCCCTGCAGAACTTTCTGACCGGCATCAAAGCGGGCGAAACGGTCGCCGCGGTAATTTCCGATCCGGGGCTGGCGAATGCCGGCGATGCTCTTTTTAATTTATTTGAATCTATGGGCGCGGGCACCGTCCGTGCGGCGGGTGCAAATTCGTGGGCTTTCTTTGGACAGAAAGGTTTGGCCAAAGGGAAGGCGGCTGAAAAAACAGGCGGCAGCGCGGACTCCGCCGCTGGCGCGCTGGCTTTTTCGACACTTGCGACAAGCACCACAACGGTATCCCTGAATCCAAATCTTAGCGCTATTTACGCCGGTCAAGCCCTGACGATTGCAGTGCCGCCTGCGATTGTAGAGCCCTTGTCTACTTTTCTGAAAAGTTATGACAAACTCAAACTCGCGGCCGACATGCAGCAAGTATCCATTTACAACGCGGGCGGCGATCTGGTGTTTACACGCCGCATGGATGGCGTTACGGCCTATTACGAGCTGGGCAAAGTGCGCGAGACCTATGATGCCAAGGGGCAGCTTTTATACGTGCATAGTTACAGCTGCCCCGCCAGCGGCTGTAAAACCGGGGAGGACATGAAACTGGCTCAGATCCGGCTGGTGAAAGCGCGCTCTGATTTTGAGGCGGAGCGCGCGCGCATGGCCGAAACGGTGGAGCAGGCCAAGTACGACGCGCTCTATAAACTAGCCACGCAAGACCCTGAATCGCGTTTGCGCATTCAGGAAACAGTTGCGGACGGGCAGGCGGCGATTAGCAGCCAAATTTCAAGCCTGCAATCACAGCGTTTTCAGGATGTCAAAGTTTGTCATCGCACCTGGTACGGTGCTAAAAAATGCAACCATTTCACCGTGGAAGTTTCCGGTGTGCAGGAGGCCATCGACGGATTGCAGAGCGAGCGCGCCAAGCTGCTTGCGACCCAGGAGACCGAGCTGGCCAAAATCGCGGGTCAGGTGGCGGTCAAGAAAAAAGAAATCGAAGACGCGACGGTCAGCAAGCTGGCCGAAGTAGCGGCCGAAGAAGGTGCGTTTCTAAAAGAGCTTTTGACCCGCGAAATGGAACCCGTGCTTAGCGATGCTTACCGGCGTATTCTGGGCCGCGATCCTTCGACTCCTGAAATTAATCAATGGGTGAGCACGTCCAGCGGAACGCAAAAACTGGATATTCCCGCGCTGGAGAGCGCGCTGGCACAGTCCCCGGAAAAGCAGGCGCGCGTGGTGCAGAAAGCGGCCATTATTTCAGGGGTGCGTTCCTTCTTAGACGGCTATTTGGCCGCGTCCGCTGCCCAGAAACAAACTCTTTTGGCCAGTCTGCAGCTGGACGCCTCTGAAGTCGTGGAGCTCAGCGCGGCGGATGAAAACAAAATTCTCGACTATCTCAACACGCGCAGCCTGCATTTCGGACAATCCGCTTTTAGCACCCTGCAGGAAATGCTGGCGTCTAAAGGCAGCGCGGTCAGCCTCGAGACGCTTGGCCGCGAAACCATTCTCATCGATATTTTAACCGGCGTGATCCATCCGCTCACCGAAGGCGAACTTTTGATCTCGCTCTTTGCCTTGTCGCGCGCGGCAAAAATACACGCGAAAGATTTTTCCGCCGTGAAATACGGCTACGACGATCTGCGCACTTTTTATAAAGCCGCGTGTCCGGATGCGGCGATTCCCTGCGCGCTGCGCATGGTTGCCCATATCGGTGAAGACCATTATGTGGTCATCACCAAAGTCACAGACACCCAGGTGTTTTACCGAGAAACGGGCAAAGGCATGAGTGGGGAAGAAACCCAATTGTCGCGTGAAGAATTTATGAAAGTCTGGGGACACGAAAATGCACAGGGCTATTTGCTTGCCGATAAGGCGCAGGTGCTGACGGCCAAAAAAATCACGGACGGTGCGGCCCAGAAAATCCGTGGATCTTTTTTCCCGTTAATTTGGCTTATTTACGCCGCGATTATTTTATCCATTGCCAGCGCAATTGTCTCGACCTTCAGCCCCACCTTGGGACGGATTCTTGGAATTGCCGCCATGATTGCCGGTGTCGTAGGGATGGTCGCGACACTCGGGAACCTTGTGGTGAGCGGGCTCAAAATGATTTATAGCCAGGTCGCACAAGCCGGTGTGTTCAACGTTCTCAAGGCAGGCATGATCAATGCGGCTAAAGTGTTGTTTGAGCCCGTGAGATATATCGGACGATTCTTGACCGGTGGGTTTACCTTTCTCAAAGATTCCTTTGCCACCGGCCTGCAGGCGCTGGGTTCAGGCATCACAAAAATCACACAATTTCTTTTAAAGCCGCAGGGTATCCTCTTTGACATTGCGCATAACCCCATTGGCGAAGTCTTTACCAGCCAGCAAGTTTTGGCACGCCAGCTGGTGGGCGTGGCCATTAGCTACGGTGCCCCCAAAGGCCTCGAAGGGTTGGGTGTAAACAGCACGCTTGCTAATTTGGCCGGCGCGTTTGTCAGCGGCGGCTTTGCGGCTACCGGCGCGGGGCTCGGCTCTTTTATCCACTCAGGCTTGCAGCAGTTTGTCATGCAGGGCGTTTCAGAAATCGGTCTTAAACTCGGCGTGCCGCCTCCCATTGCAAGCGCCCTCAGTCTAACCGCATCGGCCGCACTTAAAGCATATTTCACGCCCAACCTCACACTTAAAACAGCGCTGACCCAAATCGTACCCACCCTCGCCAGCCAGGTCACCCTTGGCGGCATGGACCTGATTGGCCGTTCTCTGGGCCTGAACCCGATTTTTGCCCGCCTCATCGGCCTGCCCGTAGCCTCCGGCTTTGCCGGAATCCTGAATGGCCTAGCACACAACCTTCGCGGCTCGGAGCTCTTCGGTGTCATCAAACAAACCATCGCCCAAGGCACGGCCTCTGGCCTGATTAGTCTTGGCGCCAATCTCGCGCTCGATCATCTCGGAGTGCCCGTGGAAGCGCGTGGGTTTATCGATGGTTTTCTACAGACATCAGGGCTGGGGCAAAGCCTGACGGCGAAACTGAGTGAAGGCATTGCGAAATTTGGCCGCATGGCCACCAGCGCCATTGGCAGCGTTGTCAGCTTTGGCCAAAAAGTTTTGCAGCAAACGGGGGCCTTCACAGCCACTGCCTTCAAAGCGGCGCTTCGGTCTTTCGCTTCCATTTTCAGCCGCCAAACCCAGGAAGGCATTTATCAAGATTTAGCGGGAATCAGGCAGGGCACGGTGACCACTACGCCCGATTACTGGATCTGGCATTCAGACGACGCGACGTTGTATTACGATTTAAAGACCCACGCCCTTGTCGAATACACCCCAGATATTCAAAAGCAGGTGACGGGTCTTAGCCAGGATGCGCAGGGTGGCTACACCTACGAAAAGTTATCGTATGCCCAAGCCACGTCCGAAGGCTATAGTCTCAGACCGACTTTTCAAAATGGCATTCTCAAAAAAGTTGGGGCTTATTACCATGATTCAGAAATCCTTGAATTGAGCGGCAGCAGCGCTAGTGATCTAAAAATAGACTCGCAAGGGAACATGACGGCCGGAGATGTTCACGTCTATTCACCGGTTAAAATTACTCTGCCGCCCGATTTTGAAAAGCCGGGATCTGCCGCCGGTCAATTTTATTTACCCGCCGACCTTCGCGTGACGATCGATCGAGGCAAGGCGGTCCGTACCCATTTTGAAATCAAACAAAGTGACACTGGCACCTCTTCCAGCGCAGATAAAGAACTTTATGTGCTTGTCAACGGCATCCTAAATGACAAAACCAAAGAGGAAGGGTCGCCGCAATATCTGAACAACATGGAAGAAGACATGGTGAAGCGCAGCAATCAAAAAGTGGCCTACTCGGATATTATTAAAGCGCCTACTTTTTTTGCGGCAGAGCCGTTGCTGGTGTTGAAGTTCGGCCAAGACCGCATTGATGTAACCCTGAATGGGCTGGCGCTACTATTGAAGCTTGGCGATCCTCTGGCCGTGGTGTTGGCGCATGTCTCCGATCAAATTAAAGAGACCTTGATTAACGGCGGCAAAGACATCGTTGCTTGGCTTATTGAAGTTTCTGATCCCGCCGCGCAAGCCGGGTTGTCGAAGGATATTCAAGGCTCCCTCGATAGTTACTTTAAAGTTTACGGCGCTGCAAACCGCGCTCGTTCAACGGTGGCTGTCGGTTATTCGGGCGGTTTCGTTCCTCTGGTTGAAACTTTAGCAGCGCAGCGCTATGATGCAGCCACTCAAACGGGCTACAATGTCAAAACACTTGTCGCCCTTGGCGCGGCAACAATTAATCCCGAACAAGCTTTCAAGGATTTACTTGTGAAAATGGCAGAAGTGGTCCATGAACTTTCCGAGCCTGGCCGCGTGAATGAAGAAATTGCTAGAACGGCACTGCAAAGTCTTGACGAGGCTTTGCGCCTAAACGCGGGCATGAGTTTCGGAGTGACGGCGATGAACCGCATCTTAGATTATTTGAATCAAAAAATGCCCGATCGGGCTTATCAGGAATACCAGTCCCAAGTAAAACTGCTTGCAGACCCGCTCGACAAACTCTTCAAAGGCTTTGCCCTTGCTTCCCTTGCCGGCAGCACCGTCAACATGATTGTCAATATGTACGGCGACAAAGACTTCGTGACAACGCTGGGTGTCCAAGGCACCAAAATCGGCGGCTATCGCAGTGAAATGGCCGGGTTTAAGTCTGGCAGTACGATCAGCCCTCTATTTAACATCGAAATCGCCGGCGCCACGCATTATGACTACATGCGCCGCGGTGATGATGCGTTCAATAAGCTCTGGACCCTGATAGACCCTCAAGCCGCGGAGTGGAACAAAACCGTCAGCGAGTTTGTGGCGGATGTAGTGCTGAATTCGGATAATGCGGATAAACTTAATAAGTTTTTACTCGAAAAACAAAGCGAGCAAATAGCCCATTTTGAAAACAATAGGTGGGTTATTCGATTGCCCGGTCGGCTAGGATGAGCCTGATTATGGGTGGCGGGCATCAACAGCGCCTGAAGTTATTATTAGGTATTTGTTTGTGTGTCTGTCTGGGGATAGCGGCAGCGATTGTATTGCGGCGAGGGGAACAGCAGGATAGCGGTATAAATAAAGTTTATGCACGAGGTCGTATTGAGCAGCAGGCCAGGGAGTTAGCAGAGCATGGACAGTTCGATGAAGCTATTATTTTGTACCGTCAAGCGATTCAACCCGAGTATATTAATCAAGAGCATGAAAAGTCGACAGCAGTTGGAGCGCTTATTGATATTTATACGATACAAAATAATTATGAAGAAGCCCTGAAGTCTCTGGCTTGGTTTCTTAGACATAATCCGCCAGCAGAGTCAGCACTGGAACAGAAAGAGGAGCTTGAGGCGTTGATCGAATTTCGGGATCGGGGTGATGAGAGTTTGACAGAAAGTCATGTTGGCCTATTGAAGGAGCGGTATAAAAAATGGCTGCCACCCGTTGGTTATAATACGTACTCCCCGATAGTGATTTCAAAAATCCTGCGCCTCTACAACACCGTCGGCGATCATGATGCGGGCATTGCCTTTGTTGACCAGTGCTTAGAGTATATCTACAAACAATACCCCAAAATGAACAAAGTTCACTCTGCGCAGGAAGCATACCAATATGTAATTGAGCCGGGTGAAAAAACGACGCACCGCCTTGATTGGCTTGAATATAAGGGCGTGTGGGACCATCTCAAAATCCGCGAAGCCTTCGAGCAAGACAAAGCCGACGGTTTCAAGGGCTGTGCCCATAGTCCTCCCGGCCAAGTTTGCATGGGCAAAGCCACCAAAGCCCTCATCCAGTCCGATTACTTTCCGTGGTAATTTTCCGTAAAACTCTGCGATAAGTTGTTGCTACAAAAAAAGATACATCAATTTTCTTCATATTTTCGCCGATAACTGATCCGAACCATTAACCGGACGGCGTCCGGTACACGGTACATAGTCATAGCTTAATGCAACCTGGGCCAAAAGGTATCCAGAATTTAAAAACCGATCCTTTTCCCATTTCACTTTCCACCCAAAACTTACCGCTGTGGATTTCTTCAATGGTCTGGCGGCACACCCACAGCCCCTGCCCATATCCTGAAACATCTGTCTCCGCTGCCTTTGGTTTTTGTTTTGTTGAAAAACCTTGTTCAAAAATTCTTTTAAGATTCTCGGGGGTAATGCCTGTCCCATTATCAACAACTTCAAACAAAGTTCCGTCTTTTCCATCCATCACCTCGTACACCCCGCGCGTAAGAATCTCGAGGTCCGTTTTGTCACCCCTAGCTTCTGCCGCATTCATAAATAGATTTGTCAAAACACGTTGCAGCAACACCACGTTCCCGTACGGATAGGGCAGTGGCAGTTCACGAAAAAGCTTCACTTCTGGGTAACGCACCGCAACCTCCGCCACCGCACCGTCCCATACTACCTTGAAACTAAACTGCTGGAACTCCGTACAATCAGACGTAAGTGTCCCTTGAACCGTTTTAGTCACGATGCGAATTTCCTCCGCTTTCTGCCGCAAAACAGCGCCCTTCTCTTTCATCATACGGATCATTTTACCAAGTGTTCTTTGTGCGTTCGCATTCTCTTTCAAGTCAGGGCTGTAATGAGCCACAAATGCGCTGAGATCTTGCGGAACATAATTTGATAAAACCTCAGCCGGACTGTACATCGCAGCCAACGCATTTTTGGTCTCATGCGCCATCGACCGCGCACACGCCACCATTTTAGCATCCGCTTGGGCACGTACTTTTTCTTCCCGTTCTTTGAGCAGCACATCAAAAAGCCGGGCCTTCTCGGCGGCAATGGCCGATTCCTGCGCGATCGTAAAGAAGACCGATAAATCTTCTTCCGTATACTCCTGATCTGATTTTTTCTGCCCCAGTACAAGCAGGCTGCGCAAAGTTTGCTCTGTAGACCGTTCTCCGCTCGTATTGCGCACGGCAAGAAAACTCGGAATGATCACTTCTGCCTTCAGAGCATTCATTATCTCTAAAATCTCTTTCGAGCCCGCCCCTGCCTTTTCCACCTCACCGCGAACTAAAATATTTTTGGTCTCCACAAACTTTTCTACAAAAAGATGCGTTGCCGGGAAACTTACCCGGGGCCGATGACCACGCCCCCCATACCCCAGCGGATATTTCAGGCAAAATTCTTTTTTATCATCCTCATAAATAAAAGGCTCTTCTCCCAAACGAGTGGGTAAATTTGAGCCTTTTTTAGAGTTTTGGGAGCATGCAGGTCAGGATTTTTAGCCGGAGATATTCTTCATCCCTGAGTCCGTACGCTCTGCGTTGAATCACCCGAATC
>CAYMUZ010000029.1:0-4205 GCA_964393875.1 uncultured bacterium
ATGTTTTTCGGCGAATTTTTATAGAATCTGGTTTTTTACCAGAGTCACTAACTTACGGATTTGAACAGCAGGGTGTGCTTCAGTACATCATTGCAAAGAAATCCTAAAATCAATGATTAAGAGCTTTAAGATCAAAGCTTACGCAAGAATTTATTTGACGGGTTTTGAACCTCAGCGGCCGCATCAGAAAAAGATTAACCTCGCCTAATGGTACAAGCATTTTGTGGTTATACAGGCCTACTTAACTTCCTGACCTGCTTTAGCCTGGCGATATTTCTTTATTCCAAAAATCGGTACGGGAAAATTAATAAGCTATTTGCTCTGTGGTCTGTGAGCGTCGCTTTCTGGTCATTAGGCTATTTTATTTGGCTTTTCACAACGGAGTATGCTCAGGCATTATTTTGGACAAGAGTTTTGATGGCGGGGGCAATTATCATTCCATCCGCCTACATGCATTTCGCGTTGGTTTATCTCGACGAAGAAAAAAAACATAATTTTCTGATCCGGTTTTGCTGGCTATTTTCCTTCGCATACCTTCTTTTAGATGCAACGCCTTTCTTTGTTGCCCGCGTTGAGGCGCGCGCATGGTTCCGCTGGTGGCCTGTTCCGGGCGTTCTGTATCACCCTTTTCAGCTCTATTTCGTACTTGCCGTGATTTATGCGCACTACCTGCTGTTTAAGAGAGCTTTGATGGCGCCCTCTGGAATAATGAGAAAACAGTATTTGATTGTTGCCTGGGGAACACTGATTGCTTATACGGGGGGAAGTATGAATTTCTTCCTCTGGTACAACATTCCTGTCCCGCCTGTTTTTAATTTTCTTGTGACCGGCTATGTTGCATTTATCGCCTATGCCATTTTGCACTACAGGCTTTGGAATATTGATGTTTTTTTAAAAAGACAATTGTATTTACCGGAATACTTTCTGCGTTTGTTTTTCTTTTTTTCTCGATAACTTACCTTTTGAACATAGTCATCGGCAGATATGTGGGTATTAATGCAAATGTGGTTGCTTTTCTAACATTTGCGCTTGGGATTGTAGCCTTTAGGCCGCTAGAAAGCTTTTTGATTAATCTCACGGACAATTACCTTTTTCAAAAAAAATACGATTATCAAAAATTTCTCAAAGAGGCGTCTCGTGGAATGTCGCGGATCAAGAGCTTGGAGCATTTGCTCAATCTTGTCGTGCATTTCATCACGATGAAAATGCGGGTCTCTAATGCGGGAGTGCTCATCCGTCGGATGAGGGGCGATGGTTTTTATCTTCAGCATCAACGGGGTTATGAAGAAACCCCCGCGCAGTTATTGGTGGCTGAGGAGCATCCGCTGATTCAGTATTTCAAAAATGAGAAAGAGGGGCTTGATCTGGAACAGGTGAAAGAGCTGATGGAGCGAGGTGGGACAGTCTCCAAACCTGGAAAAGAACCGCATGCGTACGATTTTCAAGAGATCCAAAAGATGATGGATGCGCTGGGCGCGGCGTGCTGCATCCCCAGTTTTTTGGGACAGAATCTGCAAAATATCCTCTTGCTTGGGTCTAAAAAATCTGGGAATTATTTTACAGAAGAGGATCGCAACGTCCTTTATACCCTGGCGCAGGAATCAGCCATTGCGATTGAAAATGCGCGGCTCTACGACGAGGCCATCAATAAAACACGTGAACTCGAGCGTATTAACCATCAACTGGAAGATGCCAAGACGAGTCTTACGCGGGCGTTGAGTGAGACCGAGCTGGCGAATAAGCAGCTGCAGGATACGCAGGCGCAGCTCATTCACGAGCAAAAGATGGCCACGCTTGGCCGGCTAGCGGCCTCGGTGGGGCATGAGGTGAATAACCCGCTGACAATCCTTTCGATGAATGTGTCACGCGCATTGATGCGGCATAAAAAGAATCCAGAGGTGCGCGTCGTCGATATCATGGACATCTTCCAAAAGATGGAAGCCAATATCAGCCGGATTAAAGCGGTGGTCAATACCCTCACGGGCTTGCTCAAGAAATCAGAAAAAGGGAAGTTTGAGCCGCTCTCACTCAAGCTGATTCTCGAGGAGACTCTTCCGCTCGTACAATTCCAGACGTATCTTGAAAACCTGGCGAGCACGGAAGTCGAGTTCAACGTGCCGGGGAATATTCCGCTGATTCGCGGTGATCTTGAGCGGTTGCAGGAGGTATTTCTTAACCTTTTTATTAATGCCTACCATTCAATGGAGGGCCGCCCTTTCCCAAGGATTTCGGTGCGGGCAGATCTGAATGAAGATCGCCGGTTTGTGCTGATTCATTTCACAGATACGGGAAAAGGCATGAACGAAGAAACAATGAAGCGTATCTTCAACTATGGCTACACGACCAAGCCTGCAGGCAAGGGTTCGGGGCTGGGGCTTTACATGTGTAAATACATCATTGAGCTTCACGGGGGGGTGATTCAGGTGGCGAGTCAAGAAGGCACCGGTACGACTTTCACACTGTCATTGCCGTCCAGTGATGAAAATGAAAATTTTAGTGATCCCGAATACAGGACGGCCTCATGACTAAGATTCTGATTGTGGATGACGAGCCCGGCATTGTGGAAGAAGTCAGTGGTTTTTTGTCGGAAGAGGGTTTTGAAGTGAAAACGGCGGATACTGCCAAGGACGGGATGGTGCTGGTGCGAAGCTTTCTACCCGATGTCCTTCTGCTGGATATGAAACTGCCCGATCAGCCGGGTCTCGATGTGCTGCGCTTTACGAAAGAAATCTCACCGCAGACTAAAGTGATTGTGATCACCGGCTATGTGGATCAGAAAATGATTGATGAAGCCGAGGCATTAGGGCGTGATGCTTTTTTGCAGAAGCCTTTTAACCTGGAAAGGCTTGTCGAAGAAATTAGTACGGTGTTGGGCGCGTGACGTTGTGGGCTGTGCCGCAAAAATCCTTCTAAAAAAATCTGCTACTCACCCGCCTGTTTAAGCCCAATGACGTACAAATAAAACCGCTCTCGCATGTAGCCATGGACTGCCCTGCTGGATGAAGTAATCAGCTTGGCTGTGAGGGGTGAGTTTGGTACGAGCTGGAACGGCCGGTCAAAAAGAAAAAGTTTATGGGCTAAATTGCCAAAGCGGTTACCGGCGGCCGCAATGGCATCTGCGGGTGTCAAAGCGGCTTCGCGTTGCAGCGCCTGCCCATGTTGATAATAAGTCGCAAAGTTGTTTAAGTAAGGGAACCAGAATTTTGTTTTTGGGAGATACGGCATGACCGCCACCACGCGGGGATGCGGTTGTGAGACGATTATGTAATCTTTCGCGCCCGGTACGCCGGAGTGGTAAAAACCTGTCAGTGCCTCTGCAATCAAAGCGCCTGTCGAAAAGGGATAATGGTATTCAATCAAACATTTTTCAAATCCGTAAACGCTTGTTAGAACCAGGGTGCCTGTCATGACACTAATTCCTATAGCACGAAAACTGTGTAAGATTCTGGCAATGAACCCGGACCTGCTGCTGAGGTCTGTCCCGGCGGTTTCGTTTTGCGCCATCCATAGAGCGGCGACCAAAAAGATTTGAAAAAATCCAAAATGCCGGAGTCCGCCCACGTGTTTGGTGGCGAAGATATAGAAAAGTCCGCCGAGTCCTGATATCAAAACAAGAAAGATTGAGGGAGTTCGTACCAACGATAGCAGCAACGTGACGCAAATAACCAGGGCCGTGGTCAAGGCGAAGCGAAACGAAACATTTCGAGTGTTGACAAAAAACGACTTGGCGAGCGCGGCGAAGGGGTTGGGGGTCTTTAAGTTGATTCCGAGACTGTAGCGGCCCCACAGTCCCGATTGCAATAGTGAGAGAGCGACGCCGCCGGCCAGCAGTAGAAGGGCGGCCTGCATTTTACGGTTTTTAAATCGTGACTGCTTACAGATTTCATAAGCGTAGATGAGTGTCAGTGCCGCGACCGGCGGCAATGCGATGAAACAGGTGTTGGCGGCGAGTGCCAGCATCGCCGCGCCGCGCAGAGGGTGTCTGAATCTGTCTTTGTAAAAGGCGGCGGCCAAAAAAATCCACAAAATAGTGAGTGCATAATTGCGTTGGATGACGGTGTATTCAAACAGCATGAAATAAGAAAAGAGAAATGGGTACTTGAAAAATCTTGGCATGGGCGCGAGGAACAAAAAGACCCCGGCCATGGCCGCGGCGATTACAAAGTGCAGAGCTCCTTGAGTCCAGAAGGGTAAACCGGATCGGG
>CAYMUZ010000030.1:0-8532 GCA_964393875.1 uncultured bacterium
TGGATGTTTGACGATGACGGCTTTTCAGACGAAGGGGAATGAGATGTTGGATTCAAAGACACTCAGCGTTTCGATTCAGAGTTCGCCTATGAAGGTTTATGATTTTGTTTCTAATCCTGAGAATTTGCCGCTTTGGGCCACGACGTTTGTGCGCTCCGTCAAACAGGTCAATGGGGAGTGGATCATCGAGACGGACAAGGGGCCGGCGAAAATCCATATCGCGGAAAAGAATGAGTATGGCATTCTGGACCACACCGTTTATCCTGGGAGCGGGGCATCGATTTATGTGCCCATGCGCGTGGTTGCTAATGGCAGCGGCTGTACGGTTTTGTTTACGCTGTTTCAGCAGCGGGGGATGTCGGACCTCGATTTTGCCGCAGACTTGAACATGGTGACGCAGGACCTTGCGACGTTGAAGAAGGTCATGGAACAACCGACACAATGATCAGAAAATTGAAGATGGGGCAATACCGCCTTTATTCGCGTAAGAAGAACCCCAAGACCGGCAAACGCAGGAACCTTGGTACGTTTTCATCGCTTGCTACCGCCAAGAAACATGAGCGGGCGGTGCAGTATTTTAAGCGGCATTAAAAGCTGAAATTGCCACGTCGCGGATTCCTTTGCAGCGAAAATTACCCCTCACCCTAACCCTCTCCCAGAGGGAGAGGGGAAAGCATTTAGATTTATCCCCACTCAACTTTCCTCTGTAAACGAAAGAAGAAAAAACCACGATATTTTTTACGCAGCCACCCTTTGATATATGATATATTATAAATATAAATTTATTTTTAAATTAATCTGTAATTTAACAATTGTGTATACAAACGTACTATGCTACCCTTTTCTGCAGATACCGGAATTCGCTGGGATGAAGTTAAAAATCAACGTCTAAAGAAGGTGCGAGGCGTTTCGTTTCAGGAGATTTTGAAAGGCAAAGTTATTAGAATTGAAGTGCACCCAACACGGAGAAGACAGAACCTTCTATACATTGATTACAAACAATATGTCTGGCTGGTTCCTTTTGTTCAACAAGATAAAGAAGTATTTCTGAAGACTTTGTACCCGAGTCGAAAGCATACGAAGCTCTATAGGAGGACAGGATGAGATTCCGTGGTCGTAGAATTAAATTAACAAGGCAGGAAAGAGAAATCGAAGAGGCTGCTTTAAGGGGAGAGTATGTTCCGGTTCCCAAAGAAGAGTTCGACCGGATTGTACGGGCCATTGAGGCGCGGCGGAAAAATTCTGTCCTGAATATCCGCATCAATAGCCAAGATTTAGAGAATCTCAAACAGAAGGCCGCTAAGCTTGGCGTAAAGTATCAAACCTTCATTGCTGAGATTCTGCACCGCGTTGCTAAGAATTAACTCCAAAGATGAAGATTGAAGTTCGGGTTAAGCCCGGGGCAAAGCAGGATGGCGTTGAAAAAATGCCTGACGGGTGTTACCGCGTTAAAGTGAAGAGCCAGCCGCATGAGGGGAAAGCCAATGCGGCGGTGGTTGAACTTTTGGCCGCCTATTTCAAGGTTCCGCGTTCTGCCGTTAGAATTGTCCGCGGACAGACCGGTCGTAGTAAGCTGATTGATATAGTATAAAGGCTGAGATTCTTTCCCCCTCCTTACCTCCCTCCGCCACTAACACGTCGGCGGACAAGCCGAAGAGCATGGGGGAGGAAGAAAGATGAACCGTCTCCATCAACCCGCCGGCCATTCCCGCCGATAATCATCTAGTCGACAACTAAAAAGGATCTATGATGAAACAGACATCGAGTTTGGATACGTTGGTTTATGTAGTTGTGTGCATTCTTTCGCTGGGAACGATTTGGATTACGCGGATTGTGATCAGTCAGGCCATTCGCTGCGCGATTAAGGACTGAACTGCAGCGAACCCTCACCCTAACCCTCTCCCTAGAAGGGAGAGGGAAACATGTTACAATGGTCTATGAAAAAAATGATTGGGTTGACGATGATTGGGCTGCTTTTCGTGACGCCGGCATGGGCGGACTACAAGGAAGTTTACAAGGCGAAGTATGACATTGCCCAACAGAAGTTTACTGAGGCTAAACAGGCCCAGGATACTGCCTACAAAGATTGCGTTGCCGCGCAACAGGAATGCCTTACCATGTGTGTGAAGGAGGCGTCAGGTCTGGAAAAGCCCGAGCCAAAGTGCAAGATGGATTGCGGCAGTGTAGGCGTTGGCTGCAAAAGTATGGAGGGAACCGCTTAATGCGGCTCCTGATCACCGGTGGAGCAGGATTTCTTTCTTACCACGTTTGTCAGCTTTTAAGTCCCCGCTATTCCGAGATTTTGGCGCTGGATGTCGCGCCCTTTGCTGAGAATGAATACCCCGCCAATGTCCGCTGTCTTAAAGCTGATGTGTGCGACCGTGACCGCCTGCTGGAATTGTCAAAAGGGGTGGACCATATTATCCACGCAGCGGCGGGGCTTCCGCTGTGCAGTTCAAAAGAGATATGGGATGTGAACGTTGCCGGGACCCGCAATGTTCTGGAGGCCGCGAAAAAGAATAATGCCGGACGGGTGGTTTATATTTCTTCAACCGCGGTTTATGGGGTGCCTAAGAAGAAGCCCATTGAAGAAGCGGATCCTTTGATTGGTGTCGGGCCTTATGGAGAAAGCAAGATAGCCGCCGAGAAACTCTGTGAGGAATACCGCCAAAAGGGCCTCTGCGTTTCCACCGTAAGGCCCAAAACGTTTATCGGCACAGGAAGACTGGGTGTTTTTCAGATCCTTTTCGATTGGGTGCAAAGCGGCAAACGCATTCCTATCATCGGCGCTGGAAAAAACCGCTACCAGCTGCTCGAGGTCGAAGATTTGATCAATGCCATCGGGCGGCTTTTGAATGCGCCGGTCCAGGCGGCTAATGACACTTTTAATGTGGGGGCAGAGAAATTCGGGACGGTTGCTGACGACGTGGGGGGATTATGCGCTTATGCCGGTTCAGGCGCGCGCGTTATGCCGGTCCCGGCTGCGTTTGTGAAGTTACCGTTGCGGTTTTTTGAATTTCTGCATCTTTCACCGCTTTATAAGTGGGTTTATGAGACGGCGGACAAAGACTCTTTTGTTTCCATTGAGAAAATTCAGAAAACCGTGCAATGGAAGCCGCGTTTCAGCAATCAGGAAGCCTTGATCCGGTCGTATCAATGGTACCGGGAGCACGCCGCCGATATGAGTAGCGCCGGAACAGGGCATAGAACTCCATGGAAACCGGGAATCCTGAAAATTATTAAAAAGTTTATGTAGGCTGCAGGCGCTTGCGCACAAACTCGAAAAGAAACAGGAACAAGCCGAGCAGCGGGAAAGAATAATAGATAAGATGACAGTCCGTGTACATTTTAAAGCCTGCCGGGAAGACTAAAGCCATCAGGCCATAAGTCTTGAGCAGAAAGGCAGCCTGCGGGTCCTTGAGCCGGCGAGTGAGCCAAAAAAGCCCGACAATAATGCAGCTATACAGGCCATAAATCAACGAGGTGTTGACGGTTTTAAAGCCGAGCGAATGAAAAAGCACATTGATGTGATTAACGTAGTGACTGAGTGAAAAATCGTCAGTGGACGCCTCAAGCTGCGGGCTTTTACTCGTCAAAATATTGTATGAGGACTCCCAGATCATGAGCGGAAATTCCACCAGGCTCCAGAAGAATACTTTTCCTGCCAAGCCGTAGATAAACAGAAATGCCCATGCCATTGCCAACGCAAATCCCGTGAGGGTTCGGACGAGACTTTTTCGCGAGACCGCCAGCAGCAACATAATGGGCAGGATTTTATCTGCAACGGCCAGGCCAAGGAAAAAACCGGCGCAGCCATATTGCTCAGTGCGGAATGAATAGATAAAAAGAGAGATAAAAACAAGTATGAAAATATTGCTGTTTTCCCACGCTAGGTTGGCGTTCAAGGAAAAATTAAGAACAGGAAGTAGGCAGAGAACGTAAAAAATACCGGTTGGAAATAGCGGGGACAGATTGTTTTTTGAAAAGATCCGCAAGTGGCTGCTCGCAACGATGATCAATGCCAGGGGAAAGGCGAAAACCTGAGCAAGATTATAAATTGTTGATGCGGGTTTTAGTTCAAAAAATAAAAAGGGCAAATAATAAAAAGCACCGGTTGCCGGGTGGCTTTGAATGGTGGTAATTCCACGTTTTTTTAAAAAGGTAATTCTTTGCCGGACAGCGTCGATCCATCGCGTGTTTTCAATCGCAGAATCATCCCATTGCTGCAATTCCCGGAGGGCATCATGATACGAATCATGTCTAAAAAAAAGATTTTGTGAACAGGTGTAGTTATCCCAAAAGTCCCAGCCAGGATCTTTTTTAGCCAGCACGATAAGGCTGGAGAAGAGTAATCCCCCAAGGATCAATAGGCCCCCGCACCAAAGTCCGGCCAATTTCAGATTTGTGAAGGAGCGAGTTTTCACGTTAAATACCCATCGACAAAGAAATGGTAAAATCCGTCATCATTACCAGCCAATGTCACTTCGATTTGGAGGGTCTCATTCGTGTCGTGCCGACCGGTTAAAAGAATCCGCTCGGAGGTAAGGCCTGGAGTGGGAAAGACCTCCTTTTCCAGGACCGTCTTAACGCCTATCGAAACTTTTAACTTTATGCCTTCGATGGCTTGCGCATTATTTCTTATTTCATCCGAAAATCCATAAAATATTTGGATGGAGTTTTTTTGGGCCGGCAGTTTTCGGAAGATCAAGCGGCGAGTGGCTTTTAATTTTGGGTGAAAGAAGAGCCTGCCTTGAGGCCATTTTTTAAAAAAACCAACTTCCTTTTTAATCGTCATCCACTCCGGTTCCTCTTCAAAGGCTAATCCACGGCCTTTTAGCTGATAAGAAGATGGTTTAATAGAACCATTTCCAAAGTTGATTTCTGCGGAAGCGTCCTGCAAATTGTCCGACAAAACATACGCCTAGATCATAAACGTACTGGAAGCGGATGTAATGGTAGGCGCTTAGAGCCAAAAGGACGCAAAAAAACGGGATTACGGCGCGCTTCATGCAAAGTATGATAATTTATACGCACAAAAATTGGTATCGATATTCTTGCGGTTCCTGCCGACAATTCTAGGCATGTCCACGGGAACCCGTGGCATGCAAAGCTAACCACGAAAGGAAATTTCATGGACAAGAAAAAATTGGTAAGAGCGGCAATGAGCGGCCTTTTAACGATTGGTTTTATTGCAAGTTCGGGTGTTTCTTATGCGGATTCAAATGGCGGAGGATCAGCTGGTTGCAAAGGGGCGGGTGGCTGCAAGGGTGCGGGCAGCTGTAAGGGAGCAGGGCTCGCAGCTCATGCGGACGCCGAAGAACATGTGGCAAAGAAAGTAACAGACACGCCTGCTGAAGTTGAGGAAGCGGCTGAAGTTGCTGCAACAGTAAGTTAAGCGTAAGAGTAAAAAAAACTCGAAAAGGGACGGGCAATCCATGATTGCCTGTCCCTTTTGTTTTTTCAGCTTGTAGCCGATAACTCAGTGAACTACAATACGGCGGTTTATGAGTCCCAACCTGTTTAGCTCTAGATGGTTACGTTTATTTGCTGCCGTTTTGACGGCAAGCCCCCTGCTTTTTTCCAATGCCATCATTCTTCAAGCAGCGCCCCAGGATTCGGTCAAGGCCGGGATTGTGGGACGTGATCTGGGCAAGAAAGAAGAACCCGCGTCTTACCGTAAAGATGTGCCATTCATCGTGCCCGAAGAAGAAGGGCAATTTCTCCCTGTTCTCCATTCGGTACCTGGTACCGAAAATATAAAAATCATCATCAATCTCTCGCTATATAACAAAACCTCTTTCTCTCACAAACTCTTCTAAATCGGAACCAGGTTCCTTTGGAACCTGGTACCTCGGTGTTGCCCATGGCTTTGGGTTGTGTTATTCTTCGCGGATGAGTAAGCTGCCCGTTTTCATCATTAAAAACGAACCGCATGAATCCGGCGGCCTGATCGAACAGATTTTGGCCCGCCGTAAAATCGCCTCGCGTATGTTTGATTTAAAAGCGGGGGATGAGTTTCCTGATCCAACGTCCGGCTCGGCCTTGATCGTGCTGGGCGGGCCTGCCAGCTCTAATGACACCACGCCGCTGATGCAGAATGAATTGAAACAGGTGCGCCGGTGTCTTAAGGAAGGCATTCCTTATTTGGGAATCTGCCTTGGCTTGCAGGTGATGGTCAAAGCCGCGGGCGGCGAAGTGCTGAAGAGCCCCATGAAAGAGATCGGATTTTTCGATCCGGACGGCCGGCCTTACGAAGTCGAACTGACTTTTGAAGGGGCGACGGACCCGCTGTTCCGGGGGTTCCGCCAGAAAACTCTACGTGTCTTCCAACTGCACGGCGAAACCGTGAACCTGGTCAACGGATTGCATCTGCTCGCGGTTTCTGCCGGAGTTCCCAATCAAATTGTGCGCGCGGGCAAGAATGCCTATGGCATTCAGTGCCATTTTGAATTGACCCCGGAAATTTTTGAAATCTGGCTGCGCGAAGATGCCGATCTTAAACGCCTGGACGCCACCAAGTTGCGTCAGGAATTTGAAGCCATGAAGAACGACTATCTTGCCACCGGCACACGCTTGATTGAAAACTTCCTTCAAATCGCGGGTCTTATTCGTTCCGTGTCATCCTCGTCGGCTCACTCCCTGTCATCCCCACATGTTCAGTCTCTGTCATCCCCGCATGTTCACTCCCTGTCATCCCCGCATGTTCAGTCTCTGTCATCCCCGCATGGTTTAGGCGGGGATCTCAAATCATGAAGCTCACTGAAATCTATAAACAGAAAAGCCCCGCCTTTTCTTTCGAATTTTTTCCGCCCAAAACGGACGAAGCCGAACAAAAACTTTTTGAAACGGCCGCTGAGCTAAAAGCGCTCAACCCCTCCTTTGTTTCCGTGACTTACGGCGCCATGGGCAGCACGCGCGACAATACGCTGCGCATCACGGAACGCATCAAGAATAAAATCGGCATCGAGGCGGCGGCGCACCTAACCTGCGTGGCACATACGCGTGATGACATCGAGGGTATTCTTGGCCAATTGGCGGAGCGGGGGATTGAGAACATTGTGGCGCTGCGCGGCGATCCGCCCAAGGGCGAGGCGCAGTTCAAAGCCCCGGCGCACGGTTTTCCGTATGCTTCGGAACTGGTGCGTTTTATCCGCAGTCATCCAAAATTCAGCAAAGCGTTCGCGCTGGCCGTGGCGGGTTACCCGGAAGGCCACATGGAATGCCGTGATAGAAAAAAAGACCTGGAACATTTAAAATATAAAGTAGACCAAGGTGCTGATGCCGTGATTACGCAGCTCTTTTTCAACAACGCCGATTATTTTGATTTTGTGACGCGCGCGCGGCAGGCGGGCATCCGCATTCCGATTGTGCCCGGTATTATGCCGCTGACCAACGTCAGCCAGATCCAGAGGTTTGCCGACATGTGCGGCTGCGCGATTCCCAAGGTGATGCAGGAAGCCATGGCACGCTTTGCCAATGACCCGCAAGCTGCGGAGAATTACGGTATCGAATACGCCACTGCGCAATGCCGCGAGCTTTTAGCCGCCGGCGTGCCCGGTTTGCATTTTTACACTCTGAACAAATCCCGCGCTACGCGCGACATTTGCCATAGTTTGGGAGTTAAATAAAATGTCACAGAGTGACACGTTCAATCAATCCAAAATCTAAAATCCAAATTCTAAAATCAGATGAGTGATTTGAACGATATCAAAGTATTCACCCTGGAAGAAGCCGAGGCGCTTCTGCCGCACCTTAGCGTGCTCTTAAACCGCCTGCGCACGACCGCCCACGAAATCCGCACACTGGAAGTGGAAATCGATCTGGAAGAACTGCTGCAGGAAGATGGCGATACTTCTAAAGTGGATAGCCGCGTGGAAGTCTATAACCGTAAAGTCGCTGAGTTTAATGAGGGGGCGGACCAGGTCCATGCTCCCGGGTGCTTTTTGAAGGACGTGGAAAACGGCCTGATCGACTTTTACAGTGTCCGCGAAGGCAAAGGGGTCTACCTTTGCTGGAAGCTGGGGGAAGATCGTATCCGCTTCTGGCATGAGGTGAATAAGGGATTTGGGTCGCGCGAAGAGCTATAATAGCTTAAATAATACTTGCTCCCAAGTATCCTGCCGCTTATAATACCGCACTTAAATTGAGCCCTTCTAAGGTGTTGCATCGTTTTGTCCACCCCGAAGCCCCTGATTTGGTTCCGGCGAAGGTAGCTAACTCAAAACTCTAATGCCTGAATAGGCCGTGGCGGCGAAGGTGCCGGCACGCTAAGCCAAGACGCAAATTCCTAAAGGAGGATAATTCTTTGTCTGAGCTGACCATTAAACAACTTCTAGAAGCGGGTGTGCACTTTGGCCACCAAACGCAGCGCTGGAATCCCAAGATGAAAAAATACATCTTTGGCGCGCGCAACGGGATCTACATCATCAACCTCGAAATTACGCTTTCCTGTTTTAAGACGGCTCTCGAATTTCTCAAAAAAACCGTGGCGGAAGGGCAGAGCGTGCTTTTTGTCGGCACGAAGAAACAAGC
>CAYMUZ010000031.1:0-27103 GCA_964393875.1 uncultured bacterium
CATCATGGGCGATCCCGCAAAGGCGGCCGCGCTTGCCGACCGTCTGGTCGTGATGGGTGGGACAGGTGCCATCATGATTGGCGCCAATGCCCGCTTTGATGGGGATGGCAAGATTATTTTTAATAAAGGCAATGATGCGACTTTCTTTGACGGGCATGTCACAGCGGATGTTACGACGGTTGTTCTGGATAGCGGCGCTGTGGTGACCGAGCGCGTTCGTATTGATCAAGATGCGCGTATCAAATCCGGCGCACGGGTCACCGCGACGGAGGAGGATAAACAGCGCAAGAAAGACGAAGGCCTGACCATCATTGGGCAGCGTAAGGGTAAAGGCACCGTTGTCATCGGCGCCGATAGTCGTGTAACCAACAGCACGGTGACCGCCAGTGTTGGTAATAATTCTATTCTCGATAACACTCGTCATGATGTTGAACTCCCGGCGGGAACGGTAGTGGCATTGCCGGGTGCGGCGCCAACCGCTCAAGACAGTCAACGAAAGCTCGCTCAACGCCGGGCTGAACAAGAAAAACTGGCGAATATTGCCGGCAAGATCCGTCCCCGTGTGATTGCCGGTGAGCCGCCCGAAGCTGACGAAAATCAAACCCAAAACCGCTGGATTGTATTCCGTGATTTTAGCGGGCGCGTGGCCGCCATGCGTCTTGGCGATCTGGAACGCTTTGAAAGCCAGTTTGCCCAGCTGTCGCGTGCGCCGATGGCCAACTGGCTGGATTTCATCTTTGCAATTTTCGGCATCATGCTGCGCGAGGGGGGACGTAAAGGCTTTGAATTCTGGAATGACGGTGGTTTCTGGAGCGGCAGTTATCGTGCCCGTAAAGCACACGAGCGCGCAGTGTTAAATGAGAAAGAAGCGACAAGTCTCCGGGATAAAGATTCGCACACGACGCTTGCAGCCCAGACCGCCATCGATAACTTCCTCCCGGGTTTTGTTTCAGGCCTGCGGAATGGATTAAGACAGTTGCGTGTCGATCCGTCCCGCGGTCAAACTTTGCAAAGCGAAGTTCGTAAAAAATTGAGTGAAATTATTGAAAGCGGTCTAAAAAAACGCCTTAAAGGCAAAGTCTCTGACGTTCAGTTAAGCGCGATGGCAAAGCTTGTTCTGAATGCAGTTGACGCGGAAATAAAAAAAATTACCCCGTCTCAAAAAGTGCTTACACCGCAACAGCATCAGAGTCTCGTAACTCTTGCGGATCAGACGATTAAAAATGATGTCGCTGAGCGTAAGGCAACTTATGCGGCTAATCTTTTAGGTCGTGAAGCGGCTGTACAGATCCTCGCACGCAAAAACGTAGCAGCAAAGATGCGCTGGAGCGATTTCAAAAACTTTGCGAAGAATATTGGGGTACTTCTCGCCCTTGTTGGTACGTTGGGAGCTGCCGTGCTTCTGTTTGTGGGCGTGCCTGTGCTCGCCGGTGTCGCTATCGCCGCTGTCGGTTTTGGAGCGTGGTGGGGTATTGCAGCCTTTGCGCTCACGGCGTTGGCGGTTCCTGCCGTCGTCGGCTTTCTGGCGGGGGGTGTCTTGATTCTTGGAGGTTTTGCGTTTGAAATTGGCTCCTGGGGTGTGGCGTTCGTCAAGGCCGTTGTGGCAAAGTTCTGGAGTCGCAGCGACATTCGTGCGGGGCTGCACTGGGTCAAGGAAAAAATCTATGACAAATCCAGCGACTTTAAAGATCACAAGCTTGTTCAGGGGGCCATAGGCCTTTTGGGGAAAGTGTTTGGAAGTTTCTGGGGCTTGCTCGGTGACGGATGGAAGTGGGTTGTCGAGGGGCCGAAGAGAGAGCATTGGAAGCAAAGGTTTTTGAAAAAGATTCCAGGGGTGAACTGGCTTGGTTCTCGAACGATAGCTTTATTGAGCGTAACGGGTACTGTTTTAGGTGTGTTGGGCGGAACCGTTGCAATACCGGGACTTGCCTTCTTTGGGGTCAAAGGTGCTGTGGTTGGTGCTGAAGCGGTTGCGGGTACGCTAGGTTTTGAGCTGGCTTTAGGGCCCGTGGGCTGGTGGTTGGCGGGGGCCACATTAGTCTTTTTTGCAGCGAAGCAAGTTTATACCCACTACGAAAAGAACCGCATGTTCCCGAAGGCGGGCAAAGAATCTGAACAGCGCTATCCTTCGACACCGCTTTTGTCCGCCGTTCGAGGTGCTTTAAATCCGTGGGTGATTTTGGCACTTGGAAGTTTTGCGGCGGCGAGTCTTTTGTTGCCAGTGGGCACAGCGCTTATTGTGGCTTTAACCGCAGCAGCTGTTGTTACAAAACAGAGCTCGGGTTCTTTCAGCAACCGCCTGCTTGGCTTTTTAAACGCGCCTCGCGTGAGCTCTCTCAAGTCGCGGCTGGCTAAACTTGAAGCGCAGGATGCCCACGGCGATGTGCTGCGCGTGCTCCTGAACCTTCAGCAAAATGCCACGCCTGAAGCGATTCAACAGGCGGAGCAACTCGTTCTCGACCTTGCGGGCCGTGACAAATTTACAAAGAAACAGGGTAAGTATGGCAAGCTTTATGAGAAAGAATCCAAGCGATTCTCAACAGAACTTACCAGCAAATATGGACAGAAGGCCGAAACACTTTACAGCGGCAGTGAGGGCAGTCAGCAAGCGTCCTATCGGTCGCTGATGACGAGAAAAGAAGAATTGGAATCACGGATTGAGCTGGAATCCGATTCCAAGGTCATTGCTCGGTTGAATAAGGAGCTTTATGAACTTCGGGGGCAGCTTGCGGAGTCTGTCACCGGTGCCTGTACAGCGATGGTGCCGGGCGGAGCCGAGGAATGCAAGTCAAACCTTGACAAACTCTTCAGCAAGCGCTATGCGCTCGACCGGAGCTGGACTCGGCTTGCGAGGGGCCGTCTTTTTGACGATGCGCGCAGACGTTCGGGAGCCGATGGTTTCCGCCTGAGTGTTGACGAACTTTACAGCTACCGTTTAGCGGAACTGGATTCGAACAAGTCGGTGTCTTCGATTCGTCAGGAGCTGGATAACCCGGCGAAGCGCAGTGCCCTGCTTGCTCTTCGTCCGTACGAACAGGTGCTGAGCGCCAGTGATTTTCTGCACCTGACGGGTTTGAAAGCTGGTCAAAACGAGGAGCTGGCGATTCGACTGCATCAGGTGAATCCGCCGCAGTTGGGTGCGCATCAGGCTCGTGCGCTGACGC
Organism: uncultured bacterium; assembly: GCA_964393875.1. GTDB lineage: Bacteria > Omnitrophota > Omnitrophia > Omnitrophales > Aquincolibacteriaceae > JAHFHB01. The sequence continues at coordinate 3,165 of CAYMUZ010000031.1, forward strand.
GCGCTCTCAATCAGCAAAACTCCGCCATAAAATTTAAAGTCGATAGCAAAACCACCCTGGCAGGCGCTATTAAAATCGGCAATGCACTGTTACTGCTCGATCAAGCCGCTAAAGACGCGGGTACAACGACGGGCCAATTGCCTGCCAGCGAACTGTATCGTGTTTTGGCTGAAATGGGGCTCGATGTGCGCGGCGATGACGACACGATCTCGACTCTGCTCGAAATCCGTTCGATTCTCGAAATAGCCGCGGCCGAAGACGCTCAGTCGCCCTTGGCGCATCTGACGATTGACGAAGCCCTGGCTATGATTCAAGGCGGGGGTGCGAAGTTTAATGCACTCGCGGAACTTTGGAAAAAAATGACGGGCTCGGATCTCACTCCAGGTCAGCCCATCAGCCGTGCAGCACTTACGCAGTTCTACCGTGCGGCCTTAGAAGACCAGTGGTCCGCGCATGAAAATGAGCTGTTTCAGAAACTCGACGATGCCGGTTTTTCGAAAGCGGGCGTTTTGACGCTGACGCCTGAGAGGAAAGCGGCGGCGCAAACGCACGCAGCCATTTTTCGCCGCGGCTTGGCGCGGGTTATGGTGGACGAAGCCGATGCGATCTTGCGTGCCGATAAGGAGCTGCCCACCAAGGATCGTGAGAAAAAAGAAAATAAAGACCGCCGGGATTTGGCGGAAAAACTTCTCGATACCGTGCCCAACGTGCATACGTCGGCCAATGACGCGGCCTACCAGCTGAGGCTGGAGCATGGTCTTCTGCACGGTATGGAGTTCCTCGAAAAGGCGAAAGCTGCGTTCATTAAGAACGCCGAGCGGATGCTCAAGGAACATGAAACGAAAAAGAATTTGCCTCGATGGTTTGCTGCCATGCTTCGGCAAAACAAAAAGTTTGTCGAGATGATGCCCTTCAAGATTCTTGAGGCCGATACAGACGCTTATACGGGCGAGGTTGACGGGAAGCAGACGATTGTATTTGGAACGGCGCTCATGAACAACCTGCTGAAATTGCAGTACAGCGGTTTGCTCGATAACCCTGAAGAGCAGATCAATTATGTCATTCACGCACTGATCGCTCACGAAGCGACCGAACATGGTATTGATGAGCTCTGGGTTGCTCAGGGCAACGGCCGCAGCTGGAAGCGCAAGGCGCGCACCAGTTTTGCTGAACGGGCAAAACTGCTGGGTGCGAAACGTGATCAGCTGATCAAAATAAAGGGGAATCCCGGTGAAATTGAGGAACTGCAAGCCCAGATAAGAAATCTTGAGGAGTACGGACAGATTGTGGCCAAAAACGTTCAACTCGTGCACCGCATTGACGGTTACAAGGCCGGTTCTGACGACCACAACGCGTCGTTCCGTGACTTCCTGGCAGAAACATTCTCGGCGATGTACTTTAAGAATTCGCCTAATAATTATCGCCACGGTATCAGCCAGGCCTACCGCGCGCGCACCTCGATTGAAGGCAGTATTATTCCGCGCAACAAGGCCGCTTACTACGAAGAGATTATGGGCATGGCCAGCGACCCCGTGACCCGGTTCTACAACGGCGAACGCGGTGCTTTTGACGCGATCTTCCGTTATTTCAAGAGCAACCCGGTGATTGGCTGGTGGGGCCAGATTGAAGATCTGATTGAAAAAGGCGGCGCCGCCAACATCAAGAAGGCCCGCGACATTTTGAAGAAGAAATGGGATGAAAATAAAGACAAGAAAGCCAAGGGCGAGCAGGTTTCACTCAGCCCGCCGGATTATCACAAATATGACACGTTGATCACGCTGGCTTCGCGCCGGCCTGAGCAAGCACGCAACCAGGTGCTCGACCTGAAGCGCCAGCGCGAACAGGCGTTAGGCTATTCACTTTCAATTTACGGTCAGCAGGATTCACACCGGTTGGAAAACAGCGTCATTTCAATTGGGGATAAAGGGAAAGAAATTCGCGGCGTTCCGGGTGCGGCGCGGGATGATCGCCGCACCCAGCTGGGCAAGGAACTCCCTCAAAAGAGAACCAACCTTCGCAAAGCCGTCAAAGACCTTCGTATAGCCGTCAAAGATAAAGGGACGGTCAAGGGGCTTAAAACTTATGTTGCGGATATGGCGCTGGATATTTCAGAGAAAGACCGTCTGGAAATTGAAACACGCCGGCGTGCTTATAAGTACGCACCGTCTTGGGGCAAAGAAAATACTGAAAAACGCAAGGATCTTGAATTCCAGTATGCCCAGGCTCTTTTCAATGCCATTCATCATGCCCTGGAGAACGCCTATGGCGACGACATCGATAAGGACAAGACCGTCGGTAAGTTTCTCTCGGGTCTCCGCGAAGTATTGCAGCAAAAGTTCCGCAGTGAATTAGATGACGTAGGGAAAGATATTGCGCTTGCCGGCAATCCCGCTGAAGTGAAGAAACGGGTCGCGGCAATGAAACGGTGGTGGTGGAGTACGGGTACGACTGACCCGCTCGAGACTTGGAAAATTGATACCGCGGCCCGCTCAGAGGTTCGGCGGACAGATGATCAGATCTGGTGGGATCACATTGCTTTTAAAGTGGCGAATCTTGCTGTCGGGGCGCAGCGCCGCAAACAGCTCATTGAAAAATTCCGCAAGCTTTCGGTGGATGGCCGTCAGAGCGAATACCAGCGCGAAATTATTTTAGCTCTTAAAGAAAGCCACGATGGTATCTATCGCATGGGCATTGACACCAAGAAAGAAAACTTTGAAGCCACCGCGACTTTTAGACAATCGAAGAGATCGCTTAAACGCTTGGATTCGGCGATCATGAAAACGCCTTTGGGTGTGGAGACCAGGAAAGACGCCGATGTGATCCGTGCTAAGCAGTTGAAAGCGAATGGTTTGACTGCTGGTGGCGTTAAGACGCAGGCGGAAATGGATCAGTGGATCATCGATAGAAATGCCACCAACACAGCGAAGTCGGCAGAGATAGCACATCTCGATGAAGAAACGGTGCTCAATCTGGTTGTCGAAAGTATGGAAACTCGCTTCGGACCTTACAAGCTTGATGCGGACGGCAAGCCTAGCAAACTTGACGCGCAGGGCGAACCTAACATTGATGAGGCTAAACTCCGCGCCCTTTCTGAAAGCACCGGGCTTGAAATCACTGACATTCAGAGCTGGCGCGCGGCGTTGAAAAAAGTCTTGCGCGAAGGCTATGATTTTGATCTCTTTGATCCGACGACCCTGATGACCGTCGTCATGTTAGGGTTACCGATCATGAACGTTCTGCGGCTGCGCGTGAGGAACTGGGAGGAGTTCACCAAGCTTCTGGGTAAGCCCAAAGCAGGCGCGTTCTATGAACCGCCTGATGAAATGAAGGGCACACCATTTAAAGAGTCCGGTATCGCCGCGACGCCTTACAATCCGTCCGATTATCTTTTGGAGCATGAGTACATGCATGTGATTGATCCAACGGCATTTGTAACGGGTGCTGAGGGGAACGAGCCGGATCAGTACGCGCAATTTGAAATGATGAAAGAATTGCGTGCCATGTATGCCGAAGTCACGATGGGCAAAAACTCTTTTGGCGGAATCACGCATTCCTACACCGAGGAAGGCGCGGGCAACTATTTTGAACAATATGCCAAGCGCGACGGTCTTTTGGATAGCAGCGGCAAACCCCTCCCGGGCAAAGAAAAAGAATACGCGGACTATCGTAAAAATAATCTTTCTAAAATTCGCCAGGCCGTGACGCTTCTACAATGGGCGGACGGCGTGTTGGGCCCTCACGGGCTTGCGCAGCTTCTCATCTATCAGTTCAAGGATCTGGATGATTTTATCACCACACTGACCAAACTTAAGTTCGATAACACCGACCTGCTTGAATATGCGGGGGTCGACATCAAAGCGAACATCAAGCGGACGATAGACGACGATGTGGCAAGGGTGACTTCGGCCGCGAGCACCGCAGACCGGATTACAGCGATCGATGAAATTGCCGATCGCATTTTGCGCCGCGAGCGCGTGGGCAATGCCAGCAAGCTGTGGACTATTCTCGATCAGATTGTGCGTTACAAGTTTGGCAGTGACGCAGAGCGGCTTAAAGTACTCACGGCCTTGAAAGAGAAATTCCTCGATAAAAAGCACAAAGACATTTCTCCGGTGCTTTTATCGGTGTTTCTTGAAGCCCATGATGACGCGTTTGTGAACGACTTCAACTTGACTGTGATCGGAGTTAATCTTAAAGGTAAGGGCGATGTTATTGAGGATGTGGATCCGGCAGAAGCGCTTGAACAAACTCAAGCGCTTTATAATGCGGTCAAAGCGGGCGGAAACCTCAAACGTTTGTCCCAAAAAGAAGAGTATAAGTATGCAATCAATGCCGACCGGGGCACGTATGCTGCAAAAATTAAAAGACCCCTGAGCGTTGCTGAGAGGCTTGGGTTGGCTGCGCTTGGCTATGAAATGGTCTACGGCATCCGCCGCAACAAAGCGGGCGTATTGGAATACTATCTCACGATAGGGGCTTTCCATACTCAGGGTGAGTCCTATGGCGGCACGAATTTCTATGGCATGCTGCATACGCATCCGCCTTATTCCAACGTCATCCCGTCAGGGTTGATTATTAATGTTCGGCCCCATCATCAATATGACAGCAGCCGTCAGGTTGTGCCGGGCCACTGGGCGTTCATCGTTGGCGCACCGAAAGACCCGGAGAAACGCTGGGTTACGCGGTTCAAAAATGCAACACGCGAAGAGGCCGATCAATTTAAAAAATTGAACGGTGATGAGGTGTTCGAAGGATCGCTGGACGATATTCGTGAAAGAGCCGAACAGATAGTCGGCCAGCCCGGGGTGACAAGTCTCTTTGCGATTGCCACAGAAGCCAACGGCACCATCCTGGTGATTGAATCCGTCGAGGCGACGGTCATGCCGCTGGATTTCCTGGAGAGCGTTTCGGCGGATACCTTGGAACTGGATGCTGCTGAAAAAGATGATATTGATAAACTTAATTATACTTTTTCAAGAGAACGCAGAACTCGTGTTGAGCAAATCTCCGATGAGGAACTAGCCAAACTTAACGAGTCCCTCAAAGTTCTCCTGGGGGCCGAATCTTTGGACCTGGATCTGTTGAGAGACCCCCGAATGGTGCAGACTTACGCTAAAAGATTAGGTCTGAGTGATGTAAAAGATCTGCTGGACCTTTCTGCGGCGGTGAGGCTCCTCTTGCGCCATAAAGCCCAGATTGACGTCATGCCTGACGAGGCCTTTGTTCAAATGGCGGGGAATCTTAATCAACGCCTGGCAGTTGAACTCAAAAGGCCGCTGGCTGACAATGAAAAAATTCAACCCGAAGATTTAAAAGACCGCCGGAAAGTCCAGGCGATTGCGGCTAAACTCGGGCTTGAAGGCGTCGAAGATTTCCTGGATTTGGGCCAGGCGATGAATGAAGATCAGAACGAGATGATATGGCCGATTCTGGCGAAGATGTTAAACGGCATGGAAGAGTTCACGGAGAACGCTGTGACCGTTGAGCAGCTGAAGGATCCGAACCAGCGCAAAACAATCACTGAAAAATTGGGATGGCCCGAGGCGAAAAATGCTTTGGCTCTCTTTCAAGCGCTCCAGCAACGTGGAACCGCTCGCCAAGAGCAGGCGGATAAGGCCCGTCTGGCCTCATTCTTAACTGTCGCGAGCAACCAGGAAGTAACGCCAGAGTTTTTGACGAGCGCAACGGCGGACCAAATTCAAGCGTTTCTGCCCCCGTTAATAGAAGCAGGGCATTTGCCGGCGGATGCAATGGCCACGAATTGGCAAGAATTGCACGTAGCTCTTGAGGCGCATGGCAAGCAGCAGCATTTGGAGGGTGGTAAAAATGCGTTAGCCCAAGAGCTGACCCGTGAGCTCGGCGCCGAGCGCGGGATGACACCTCAGTTCCTCGAAACTCTTGGAAATGCGGAAAACAGTGCGACCCTGCAAGCATTGGCAGCTGAGTTACAAGCTAAAAATCTTATTGCCGAGGGTGCGGTCATTACGGGGTGGGAAGACCTTCATGACGCTTATTTCGACTTTTTGGAGACTCAGCGTCAGAAGGCGATCAAGGATTTCGCAGAGGAGCTGGCCAGTACGCTTGGTGATGATACGATTACGGCTGAGGTTTTAGCCAGTGGAAATAAAACTACAATCGAAGACCTGGCCGCTCGGTTGGAATTAGAGCTGAAAGAGAATACATTGAGTGCGCTGTACCAGGCTTATTATACCGCCCGCTCTGAACTCCGCACTCCAGGTATGCTTGAGGCGGGTGCGTCGGCACGCTCCGAGCTGCGCCGGGCACCGCTCCATGCAGCACAGCAGACCAAAGCGTCTTGGGAGCAGGGCTTGGCGGAAAGACTCGGATTTTTTCTGAAGCCGCTCACGCTTGCTTCCGGGGCCACGATTAAGCCGCGCATTGACGTGCTTGACTCGCTGACTCACCACGAAACAGGCGCTCAGGTGTTTGGCCTCTACAACGCGACCGATCATGTGATTGAACTGAACCAGGGTCTGATTCGGACTTTTGCCGCCAAGCACGGTATCAGAGAAGCGGATGCGGCAACGATTGCGCTGGCGCACGAGCTCTCCCATGCCACGCTAGAGGAGAAGACGCGGGAAGATCTGAGGAAGCAATATGGCGATGCGGGTGCCGATTTTGCCGAGGAAATCATGGCTTGGACTGCGACGCGTGATGCCATGCAGGCGGTGAACGCAGACGCTTTCGCGGCCGAAATTCACCTGCTCAACTTCTTCCTCAATGCCGGGTCGAGTCACAAAGCTCTGGCCGCAAACATTGGCAGTACTCTGAAGAATCCATTCTTCGCCGAGGCCATGATGGTTGCGATCAAGCCGCAAGTGGGGGCGATTGGCACCGCGCATGAGGCACTAAAGAAATTGACCACGGTCGACGGGCTTGAGAATATTCCGTCGACTGTGCAAGCGATCCAAAGCACCCTCGCTGCCTGGAATAAAGCAGGCGTGTCCTATAACCACATGGTCTTGCTCATCGATGCGGAGGATGGGTCTGCCCGCAGAGCCGTAGAAGATGTCTTGAAACTGCCTGCCTACAAAGACCGTGGAATCCGTGTGTACTTGTCGTACAAACTCGATGAGCTTGCGAAAGATCGCCCGACCCGCAGTCTCAAAGATCTGGCGGGAGACGTTGTTGACGCGGCGTTCGCATCGGCCTTCCTCGGTACCCAGGAACTTGTGGCGCTTGTGCCGCAGGATAAACCCGAAGTGCGGATGAAGGCCCTCCTAGCTGCTATTCAGGGCCTTATCCTAGAATTCCAGACCCAACTTGAGGCCGCGGTCTCTGCGTAACCCGTTATTGTTTTACAGAGCCTATGCATGATTTGACGGTAAACTCTAGTTGTCGTAGACTTGGGTCAGTGTTTTCGAAAGGAATTAAAAGAGGTGCTTACTGGGATTGAAGTTTTAGCGCTCACCATAAGAGTCGATGAGCTAGCAGAAGCTTATCTTCAAGCGGCGGTACTTCCAAAGTCATCTTTTGAGGATGCTCAACATTTCTCCTCAGGAGGTTGTTAATTTATGAAAAAGGAAAAAGAATCTAAGGCTCTGCTTGAAGTCAGGAAATGGAAAAAAGCCGTCGCAAAGGAAGCTAGCAAGCTTCACGGCTTAGCACGGCTTGATTATTACAACAAAGGCAGTAAAGCTTTAAAAGGGAGAGATAAAAAAGCTGCTTAGCAACGGGTGGTCTACGAAATCTGGGAAATGTTCCGTGCTGGAAAAATCTAATGCGTTTGGGTGAGGCGGCTGGGCTATGAGTGAAGAATCGAAAGTGCTTAAAGATGTCAGCCGCAGGCTCAACGGCGCTGGCATCGCGCACATGATTACGGGATCCATCGCGGCAAATTTTTATGCCGTGCCGAGAATGACGCGAGATATTGACATTGTCATTGAGATTTGCAAGAACGATGTCGATCGAATCGCCGAGCTTTTTGAAAATGATTTCTATATCGACCGGGAAAGTATTTCCGAGGCCATTGAGAGACAAGGGATGTTTAATGCCTTGCATAACGAATATGTTCTTAAGGTCGACTTTATTGTTTGTAAAGAAATACCCTATCGAAAATTAGAGTTCCAGCGAAGGCGTTTGGTTGAGTTGGAAGGTGAGTCGATTTGGATTGTAAGTCCTGAAGATTTGATTTTATCCAAACTTTTTTGGGCGAAGGACAGTTTTTCCGAAGTGCAGCTGGGGGATGTTAAAAATCTTTTACGACTGGTCAAAAGTCTTGATATCTCCTATCTGGAGAAGTGGATGCAAACCCTCGGTCTTCAAGAAGTCTATCAGCAGGTGAAGTCATGAAGGATACATCGCCTCGAATGGCTTTACAAATGGAACAAATGCTTCAGCAGAAGACGGCTGCAGAGCGCCTTCTGATGGGATGTTCCATGTTTGATTTTTCAAAAGAGCTCGTGGTGAGTGCTGTCTTGAGAGAAAACCCGCATCTTTCAGCCGCAGAAATAAAACAAGAAATTTTTCTTAGGTTTTACGGAAATGATTTTGGCCCGGAATCCCGACAAAAGATGATTCAGCACTTAGGCTCTGTAAAACAATAACATAGACATTCGGTAAAGTTCAAATTGTTCTGGCCTTTTTAAGCTGATGGGGCACTAGTTGGCAGAAATTGAAAGGAATCTACAAAGTGTTTCTTGTGAGAGTATTAAAAATTCTGAACCTGAAAAAAATCAGGTATTTAGTGGTTGGCGGAGTCGCAGCCATTTTTTATGGAAACCCACGCTTCACCAAGGATTTGGATATCTGGGTGGATTGCGGGGAAGAAAATCTGAAAAGGTTGGTCCTTGCTTTCAAATCTCTGGGTTTTCAGCCGAGAAATCCGGTCAAAGCGGAGGATTTTATTTCTCGGGAAAACCGCGCGCGCTGGAAAAAAGAGAAGGGGATGCTTGCTTTTACTTTTTTAAATCCAAAAGTACTTTTCGAGAGCGTGGATCTTCTTTTTGAAGGGCCGGTATCTTTCAGCCAAGCCTATGAAAAGAAGCGCCTTTTTAAGGCGAAAAATATTGTCATTCCAACGATTTCTTGCGCGCACCTGATTCAAATGAAGAAAAAAGCTGGACGCTACCAAGACCTTGAGGATGTCAAAATCATTAAAGCGGCCTCCAGAAAGCAGGGCAGAGAATGAAGCGCTCGAGATCAGCACAACACAATTTGATTGTTTCAGCGGAAGCCCTTAAGGATTTTGTCCGCTTAAGTATCGCAGATCGATTGTGCTGGCTGGATGCCGCGCGGGCCTTTCTTAGGAGCACCCTTCCGGCCTCTAGGCTCAAAGCCTGGGGAAAATGGTTCGCCGTTTCCCCGCAAAAATCTCGACGAAGACGTCCTCGATCTTCGCGGAGATAGTCCCCCCGCACAGAAATCCGCATTTTGACCGATTGACCCCCGTTTTAAATGGACGTATGGAGTACGACTTTCCTGAATGATATTGCATTTTAGTCGTGACTTTTCGGTGTTTTGGTGCATAATGGTCGCCATGCAGAGAAACCTACAAAATAAAATTCAATTAGATTTAGATCAGAAGATTATTCTTCTTAGCGGCCCGCGCCAAGTGGGGAAAACCGTGCTTTCTAAAGCCCTTTACCCGCAGAATGCAGAATATTTTAATATGGATAACGACGATCATCGGCTGATTATCCGAAAGAAAGCTTGGCGGCGCGATTCTGATTTGGTTATTTTCGACGAGCTTCAGAAAGTTAAAGAATGGAAGAATTGGATTAAGGGGATTTATGATACGGAGGGTGTCAGACCAAGGTTGCTTGTGACGGGATCGGCCCGTCTGGATACCTATCGTAAAGGGGGTGATTCGCTGGCGGGGCGGTTTCATTCCTACCGACTTCATCCTCTTTCAGCCGCGGAACTCAAAGGTGCGTATGCTCCTGAGGCAGTTTTGGACACTCTTATGACGATAGGTGGATTTCCAGAGCCCTTTCTTAAAGGCAGCCAAGAAGCAGCCAAACGCTGGAGACGTTCTCATATTGACCGCATTCTTCGGGACGATTTGCGAGATATTGCGGCTGTGCGCGATGTTCGGAGTGTAGAGACACTTGTTGCGCTTCTCCGTAATTCGGTCGGAAGCACCATTTCTTATGAGTCCCTGTCCCGAGATTTGCAAGTTTCTCCTCATACGGTTAGATATTGGATTCAAATGCTTGAAAATCTTTATATTCTTTTTGTTGTGACGCCTTACTCACGGAATATCGCAAGAAGTCTTTTGAAACAACCTAAAATTTATTTTTACGACACCGGTTATGTCAGGGAAGACGAGGGGGCGAGATTTGAAAATGTAGTGGCCTGCGCCCTTTTAAAAAGGCTCCACTTTTTGGAAGATACGGCGGGGGAAAAATGTACTTTGCATTATCTTCGGGACAAAGATAAAAGAGAGGTTGATTTTCTCACTGTTCGTGATGGTAAACCCGAGTGGTTGGTTGAAACCAAAACTTCCAAGATAGAGACGCTTTCGTTGAGGCATTTTTCCAATTTTTTTAGAAAGCAAGCCCGGCCCATCCTGCTTGTCAAAAGACTTCCGCGAGAACTTTTTTCAGAGGGGATTGATGTCAAAAAAGCCGCTGCTTGGCTGGCGGCTCTAGAAGCCTAATCACGAGGTGTGGCGATGCGCATTTTACTGGTGGAAGACGAAAAAAGAGTTGCGAGTTTCATAGAACGCGGTCTTAAAGAAGAACATTATGCTGTCGATTTGGCGATGGATGGAGAGAAGGCAGTGTTTATGGCGAATGTGAATCCGTATGACCTGGTTATTCTGGATGTGATGCTTCCTGGCAAAGACGGATTTTCCATCTGCCGCGAACTGAGAAAAGAGAAGCTGGAATTTCCGATACTGATGCTCACGGCGCGCAGTAGTGTTAAAGATAAAGTTTTGGGGCTGAACGCGGGTGCCGATGATTACCTCGCTAAACCGTTCGAATTTGAAGAACTGCTTGCTCGGGTCAAAGCACTGCTGCGCAGGAACCGCGGCGAAAAAACAACGCATCTGCAGGTAGCTGACTTAGAGCTCGATCAAAAAACACACGAAGTCAAGCGCGATGGCACACGCATTGAGCTTACCAGCAAAGAGTATTCGCTTCTAGAGTACCTGATGCTTCACGCCAATACCATTGTGACACGCACGATGATTTCAGAACACGTGTGGAATGAAAGCTTTGACACTTTGACCAATGTGATCGATGTCTATGTCAGCTATTTGCGCAACAAAATTGACAAGGGATTCTCACCAGCGCTGATTCACACTGTGCGCGGAACCGGTTACATTCTTAAAGAGGGTGCGGCGGATGATTAAAGTTCACAGTATCAAGTTCAAAATCAGTGTGCTTTATGTGGTGCTCCTGGGACTGATCCTAAGCCTTTTCAGCGTGTCACTTTACGTTTCAGTGCAATACGTCCTTTATCGCAATCTCGACCGGGAACTGAATGCGAAGGCTTTTGAAATTCGTGAAATGATCAATGCGTATCTTGATGCCCTGGGGACAAACGAGCAGTCGATGGCCGCCGTGCTTCGCAAAGTGATTCGGCTTGAGGGAAGCCCGAGCATCAATGGCCAGCAGATCGAACTGGAACGAAAGCTCTTTAGCATTGTCGATCGCTATAATTTACGCAAAGATTTTTTAAATTTAAAAGACCCCGCGGGACGAGCGGTGGTTCACTCCGGCGACCACCTTTTAGCGACGCTGGAGCGGTTGGTGGAAGACAAGAAAGTGACGCTTTTTCGAGGGGGACAGGACAGGGGCGTCAGTTATGACCATGTCGGAAAGTTCCGACTGATTCAGCTGCCGGTCATTTTACGGGATGGCCTGCCCTACACTCTTCAAATTGCAACTTCGACGGAAGATGTCGACCGTTTGCTGGGGGAGTGGCTGGTATTTATTGCGATCATGATCCCTCTTTTCATCTTTTTTGCCGCTTTTTTGGGGCGGCTTTTTGCCTACCAGATTCTTAAGCCGGTGGTAGAAATGACACGTACCGCCCGAAAGATTTCACACGAAGATTTAAGCCTGCGGGTGCGTGTGGACGATGCGGATGATGAAATGAAAGGGCTGGCGAGCTCTCTAAACGATATGATCTCGCGTCTCGAAGAATCTTTTAGACATATCGAAGACTTTAGCACACACGTGGCTCATGAACTGAAGACACCCCTGGCTGTGATTCGGGGGGAGTCGGAACTAGCCTTGCGTAAAGAGCGTGATAGCCAGGAATACCGGCGTGTAATTGAAATCAGTTTACGAGAAACACAGCGTATGATTCGGGTGATTGAAGATCTCTTACTTCTATCGCGGCTTGAATATGAGAGCGAGGTTTTTAAGTTTGAGCCGGTTGTGCTCAAGGTGTTTTTGGAAGAAATTGCGGAGCAGTCAAAAATTTTAGCAACTTCCAAGAATCTGACATTTTTCCTCGCATCCGTGGACCCTCTGATCCGCTTAAGGGCAGATCGTGTTCACCTGAGACGGCTCTTCCTGAACCTGATTGATAACGCGATCAAGTTCAGCCCGGACGGGGGAGAGATTGTGCTGAGTGCCGTCATTCAGGAAGAACAAGTTTCGATTCAAGTCATCGATCATGGCATTGGGATCGCGGAAACTGATTTGCCGCGTGTGTTCGATAAGTTTTTTCACCGCAATCGTGAGGGTGTTTCCGGCTTTTCAGGCAATGGTTTGGGATTGAGCATTGCTCTTTCAGTCGCACGCGCTCACCGCGGAAATATCCAGGTAAAGAGCCGGTTGAGAGAGGGCACGACGTTTACGGTGATGCTTCCGCTGGCCTTTGCGATCCGCAAAGGCGATGCACACGCCGCTTAAAAGATTAAAAACTTCTAATGTCAACCTAACGCTTTTCTAATCTGACATTCGCTAGTCTACTCAAGAGATACGGGTATGGAATAAATCCATAACCATAAAAAATCCTAATAAGGAGATAGACCATGAAGATGAATAAATTTGCGGCAGTTTTAGCGGTGGCAATGATGGTTGGCGCAATGGGCAGTGCTTATGCCGACAACACGTTTGGAATGAACACGGCGGATGCGGCCAAGCCGAAGAAAAAAGCTGCTAAGAAAGTGGCCGGAGCTGCTGGAACTCTACCTACCTATGGCGGAGCGGCTGCGAAGAAGTAAGCTGAGTCGATAGAGAAGCTGGTTTCAAACGCCTCACGGAATTCTTGATGAGTTCCGTGAGGCGTTTAATTTTAACGAAAGAGAAGCGGGTTGACAAACACAATAGCCGAGGCGATTGCGCTGAAAAATGCTTTGCGCCATCCGTACGCCTATGGGAAGATGCGTAGCTACGAAAGAGCGGGTAATAGCACACTGGGAGTGAATCTACACCATGAGGAAAAAGCTGAAGAAAATTGTAAGCATCGGGACGGGGTTGCTTTTTTTTGCGCTGGCGCTGACGGCGCTTCAGAGGGAGCTCTCGACCTTTCGCTTGAAGGATGTCCTTGAGCATTTAAAGTCATTTCCGTGGCAGCTGCTCTGGCTGTCTATTGGTCTTACGGTGCTTAATTATTTTGTGCTGGCTGGTTATGAGTGTCTGGCCCTCATCCACATTGAGAAACGGGTGAAATTTAAGAAGATCTTTTGGGCTTCGGTGACCGTGAACACACTTGGGAATAGTGCGGCGGCAGCGGCCGTCACCGGAACGGCACTTCGGTATCGGCTTTACGGCGCTTTCGGCTTGAGCCTGCTGGAAACGACACAAATGATCAGTGTGACATCGCTGACTTTTGTGTTTGGTTTTTTAACGGTAACGGGACCTGTTCTTTTGTTATTGCCCGCTAGCGATAAAATCGCTCATCTCCCTAGTTTTGCCGGGAGCATTCTGCTCATCATCCCGGCACTTTATTTTCTCATCTCACTCTTTGTCAAAGAACCTTTGCGGTTCCGTCGTTGGCAGTGGAAACTGCCATCTTGGAAAATTGCAGCGGGGCAAATCATTCTTGGATCGTTTGATTGGCTGGCGGCTGCCCTTGTCTTATTTGTTCTCATGCGAGCGGCGGGTGCGTGCACTTACTCTCAGGTTCTAGCCCCTTTTATGCTGGCGCAGCTGGCCGGTTTTTTAAGCCAGATTCCTGCCGGGCTTGGGGTTTTTGATGCAATTTTGCTTACGACCCTATCCGGGACACTGCCGCCGGATGCCGTTGTGACTTCTCTTTTCATGTATCGTCTTATTTACTACGTCATTCCGGTGATTGTGGGAACCATTATGCTGACTTGCGGCGAGCTTTACCGGCATCGCACAAAAGTCAGCCGTGAGATAAATTGACCGCTGAGAGCCTTTAAAATTAATTCTTGAGTTTGGCAGTTTTCCCTAAAAGTGCCAAACTCGAGATTAATTGCTGAGATTGCGGCCTGTTTTGAGTATGATAGGCCCCTCTTTGTAAAAAACGGGAGCTATTTCGATGAATAAGTACAATGGGGGTCTTTTAATGAAAGCTGTTCTGGTTGTTTTTTTCATGAGTTTAGGTTTTTGGATGGTGATTCCTACTGCCTTGGCTGTCGAGACAGCCGTCCAGGGGGTTCAGGCCTTTTTGGACAGTATCGGAACCATGGATTTTCCTATTGCAGATGAGGCCATTCACCAAAAAAGAGTGGAGCAGACAGATGCCTATCTCGATTTAGAGGCGATGGGGCAAAAGGCCCTTGGCATCCACTGGACTGAAATGACACCGGCCCAACAAAAATCTTTCATGGACTTGCTCTGGAAGCTTATTGAGTCCATCGCCTATCCTCGCACAAAGAGTTTTCTGGGCACCCAGAAAATTTCTTATGAGGCGCCCAAGCCTCTTGCGAAAGGGTTTGAGGTGTCCAGCATGGTCAAAGATCAGGAGGCGGCTCTGGATGTTCCTGTAGTCTACGACCTTTACCAGGAAGACGGGCATTGGAAAATCTATGACATTTTCATGGATGGCATTTCAATGACGGAAGACCTCAAGTTTCAATTCGATAAAATCATCAAGGACAGCTCCTTCTCAGGGTTGCTTACACGCATGAGTGAGCGTTTGAGGAAGGCTCAGAAAGAAACCACAGGCCGCCAAAATGATCAAAAAGCCTGATTTAGGACGCGGACAAGCACGGTTTATCAGCAAAAATGCTTTTTGGATTGTGCTTTTGATCGGGGTGATCTCGGCATTCATTTATCCTGCGGCAATGAGCCTGCGGCTCAAAGCAAATTTTTTGGGACTTCTGCCCGACGATATGCCGAGCGTTCACAGTCTGAACAAACTGCTCGATAAAATTGGCGGCACCAGTTTCATCATCGTTGCGATTGAGTCAAAAGATGAAGAGTCTGCGCGCTTGGCTTCAGAACAGCTGGAGCAGGCGGCCCCCGGCTTTGCCGAAGTTGAATCTGTCGATAACCGTAGTCATATTCCGGAATTTGCCAAGCGGCACATGCTTTTTTTAAGCTTGGAAAGTCTGCGGACCCTTGATTCTAATATTCATGACTTTATAGACTACCAGCGACGAAAAAATAGTCCGTTCTCACTGGATCTGATCGATGAAAAAGAACCAGTCATCAGTGCGGATCAGCTAAAACTTGAAGAAAAGGTCTACGGTATCGGTGCGTTTTCCCGCAAGGAGAACGACACATTTATGCGGGTGGTGCTGATTAAACCGCATTTTCAAGTCGGTGATTTCGGCCCGTCGGGAAAACTGTTTAAAACGATCGAACAGACAATGGCCACCCTCAAGTCGGGGCTGCCCCAGCCGGTCACTTTTGGCATCACCGGGCCGTATAGGACGCGCTACACTGAGTACATCACGATCACACAAGATCTGAAGCTGACAACTTTGGTCACATTGATTCTGATTGTTTTGCAGATGATCCTTGGTTTCCGGAATATTCGCTCTCTGGTATTAGCCTTTGTTCCGCTTGCAATCGGTATGCTCTGGATGTGCGCGTTCGCTTTTTATGCCGTGGGCTATCTGAATCTTATTTCAGGATTTTTGCTGGGGATCATGACCGGTATGGGCATTGACTACAGTTTGCATATGCTGGTTGAATTGGAAGAGGAACGTAAAAGATCAGCAACAACAATCGAAGCGATTGAACGCACGCTCAAGTCGATTGGCCTGCCGCTTTTGACGAGCGCTTTAACCACTGCGATTGCTTTTTTAACGCTTACGTTCAGCCGTTTCGAGGGCTATCGCCATTTTGGCCTGATCGCGGGAGTTGGAATTATTTTTTGCCTGGTTGTCATTTTTTATGGGCTTCCCAGTTTAATTATTGTCGGAGAAAAATTACGGATCTTTAAATGGAAGGCACAGCCCGCGACGTTTCATCTGCGTGAACCGAAAGCCGTGCCGGTGCTTTGGATGGTGGCGGTGGGCATTCTTCTTTCAATTCTTTCGCTCTGGCAGATCCCGCGCATTCAATTTGAATATGATTTCTCAAAACTTCAAGAGCGCGATACGAGTGCGATCGATCTCGCGATGCGTATCGGCGACCATTTTGGAGTGGTGCTCAATCCGGTGGCGATTCTGACTCCGAATCGTCAGCGTGCGGATGAAATTTCCCGTCAAATCAACGAGCATGTGTTGAAAACGAAAAATACCCACATCGATTTCGCCGCATCGCTTTTAACTCAGATTCCGAAGTATCAGGACGAAAAAATTAAAATTCTTGCCGATATTAAACAAGTTCTTGATAAATATAGCCGGTTGATTCAAAGCCTGGATGCCGGCACCCGGGATAAAATCAAAGAACTGCGTGAGCAGCTGGAGCCTTTGCCCCTTCGCCTCGAAGATCTTCCCGTGGGTATCCGCGAACAATATGAAGGGAAGACAGGTGAATTATCGAGTGTTTTTGTCTATCCGAATCACAGCATTATGGACGGGCGTATCGCACAGCAATTTGTGCGTGAAATTAAATCAATCGGTCTGCCTGCAGATGCCGAACTGGCTGGCGAACCTGTGATTTATGTTGACATTCTGGCCATGCTTGAGCGGGATACACCCATTGCTTTGGGGTTGAGTCTCTCGGTCATTATTCTGCTGTTGTTTTTCCATTTCAAAAAGCCGATGGACGTGCTGTGGGTTTTGCTTCCGATTTTAATCGGCTTTTTGTGGATGGTGGGATTTGCCGGCATTTTTGGCGTGAAATTTAACTACATGAACATGGCGATTTTACCGAGCGTGCTCGGAGTGGGAATCGACAGCGGTGTTTATATTTTTCATCGCTACAAGGTCGAGAAGAAATCGACCATGTCACAGATTCTGGAAAAAACGGGGAAAGCAGTTATCCTATCGTCGTCGACGACGATGGCCGCTTTTGGCAGCCTTTTTCTGGCGCGTCATCGCGGCATGGCGTCGATGGGCGCCTTGGGCTTTATCGGGTTCGGCTGCTGTCTGCTCGCATCCGTTGTTTTTATCCCCGCATTGATGGAATACAAGGCGATGAAATACTGGCGGCTTTTCGGCCACCGTTTCAATACCGGGTCGCCCCGGCGGGGCACTCGCCCAAAATGATCACAATCTTTCTGGCGTATCTGGATTCTATTTTGCGGCGTGGGGATCGTTCTTCAGAGTTTCATCCAGCAAATCCAACTCATTTAATAAAACGTAATACGCTTCGTGCACGGATCCGTCTGGGTATTTGATTAAGTGAGGTTTGCCTGTTTCTTCGGAATGCCAAACGTAATTTTTGATAAATGTGCGGGCGTCCTGACCCTTTTTGTACCGGTTGCGCATCAGCCACATCCCTCCGCGATAGGCCTCCAGCCAGTTGTACCAGCTGCCATCGTGAAAAAACGAGAGATCTTTGGCGGCTTTCAGACGAGTAAACATGTACGTTTGCATATGAACGTCGGAGCGCGGACTGCTTAAAAACAGCTGGTAAGCTTCCGTATTTTCAATTGGTACGGGGCCAAGGTAGGCTTTTTGCCCATCGCGCGCGACCCCCTTGAGACTGCCCGCTGCACACCCTCCGGTCAAAAGAGAAATAAGAATCAGAGCGTAGAAAACAGTGGAACGGTTCACAGCCATACTCCTTGGTTGGGGCGGTTATTTTGGATTTGAATCGTGCGATTATGATGACTGCTGCCGGCAGAGTCAATGAGAAGATCCATGCGATTTAACTGCCGGAAAGCAGCTTTTTTGCTTGGGGAGAGTTTTTTCCATAGGTCGAGCGAACGGCACGTTCGAACTTATTTTTGGGCAGGCTCACAGAACCAATGATCCGCCGGATCAGCTGACCTGTCTCGGGGTGTTTTTTGAGAGGAATGTCACTCATCTTTTGCAGTATTTCAAAACGAGCTCGTGGGCGGCCATCTTTTCTGATGACTTCGTAGACATAAATAGGCATAGATTTTGTTTCCTCCGTGGCCGATATAATACAATGGAACCCCTTGAAATCAAGCTGTTTAAGTAGGGTTAGGTATTTTAAAGGGTAGTATAAAAATAGGTGTTCGCTGCCTTGTAAATCTCAGGGTCGTGTGCTATAGTTTTTTCGGGTAGGCGGATTGTCTCAAATTAGGTTAAGGGTTTTTTAAAGTATCTTTATAAAATGTCTAGCGAGGCAAAGGTTCCTTTCACCTCAAAGGAGGCTGCTGTATGGATAAGTCGGAGAGAGAGCGGCGCAGATTTAAGAGATTTGATGCGTATATGAGCGTGAAGTTTTCCTCCAGTGACGACGTGGCTATCCGCGGTGTCAGTTTGAGCCAGGATCTTTCACGCGAGGGGATTAAGGTCAATTCGGGTAAGGAAATGAAAAACGGTTCACTGTTGGATATCGAGATTAACATTCCCGATGACCCGAAACCGGTAAAGACCACGGGGAAGGTCATGTGGTGCCGCCCGGCGTCTGAAAACGAAGCCGGGTATGATCAGGGCATTCGGTTTGTCGCTATGGATCCGGTCGATAAATTCAGGGTTCTCGATTACGCTTACAATCACTGGCTTGAAACAAAGGTCAATGATTTTTCTGATCCCGAAGAGCTTTCAGAAATTTAATTTTCCCCGTAGGTGAAGAGCCCCTTCTACGTTCTCTCGATTGATCAAGGAACCACTGGGTCGCGAGCCATTTTGTACGATAGGCTTGGCCGGCAGGTTTCTTCTGCCTACCGCGAGATCAGACAGTTTTATCCGAAACCCGGCTGGGTTGAGCACGACCCTCTCGATATCTTCCGCTCTGTTCTGGATGTTTGCGCGCGCGCCCTCCGAAATGCTTCGATCCATCCGTCCCGAATTGCGGCGATCGGAATTACGAATCAACGTGAAACAACACTCTTATGGGATAAAAAAAGCGGTCGCCCGCTGCATCGTGCCATTGTGTGGCAAGACCGTCGTACTGCTGATCAGACTGAAAAGCTTAAAAAGAATGGAATTGAAGAGATTTTGCGATCAAAGACAGGCTTGGTGTGTGACCCCTATTTTTCAGCTACAAAAATTCGCTGGCTGCTTGATCAGAAGAAATCGTTGGGACAGCGGGTACAGAACGGGCGCGTTTGTTTTGGCACTGTTGACTCCTGGCTGATTTGGAATTTAACGGGCGGAAAATCCCATCTTACCGATTGTACGAATGCTTCCCGCACGCTTCTGTTCAATATCCGTACAAAAGCCTGGGATGATGAACTGCTTCGGCTGATGAGAGTGCCTAGCTCACTCCTTCCAGCGGTTCAGCATTCCGGATCTCACTTTGGCAGCACGAGCGGCAATAGAGTGCTGCCGGCCGGAATTCCCATTTTGAGTGTCCTTGGCGATCAACAAGCAGCGCTTTATGGGCAGGCTGCGCACAATCCTGGGCAGGTCAAGAGTACTTTTGGGACAGGCTGTTTCATCCTAATGAATATTGGAGGTCGCTACCGAAAACCTCCGTTCGGTCTTTTGACAACGATTGCCAGTGACCGTGCCGGAAAACCGGTTTATGCTTTTGAAGGCGCCGCATTTGTTGCGGGAGCGGCCATTCAGTGGCTGCGTGACGGATTAAAAATTCTGAATAGTGCGTCAGAGTCAGAGAAGCTGGCTCGTCGTGTGCCGGATTCCGGTGGCTTGCGGTTGATTCCCGCGTTTAGCGGGCTGGGTTCACCCTATTGGGAACCGCGTGTGCGCGGCGCCCTGTTTGGCATCAGCCGTGGAACGCGGCGCGAGCATGTGATTCGTGCAGCGCTAGAAGCCATTGCTCATCAAAATGCCGATATTCTTGACCGGATGCAGGCGGAAGCTGGCTTTCCAGTGCGTGAATTGCGTGTGGACGGGGGAGCGACCGACAATTCACTGCTGATGCAGTTCGTCGCAGATTATGCCCGTCTTCCGGTCCGCATTTCTGCAATCCGTGAATCCACGGCTTGGGGAGCCGCACGGCTTGCCGGACTCATGGCGGGCCTTTGGGGAGATCGTCCTCTGGGGAATGAGTCAAAATCGTGTCTTGTAACAAACAAAATGTCGTCAGCGGCTGCTTGTCATGAGCGGACTTTATGGAAAAAAAACGTGACTAGTCTTCTAACCACTCTCGATTGACCTGCTCCCGATCATCTCGTTGCGCATAGTCCCTCATGACATTTGATTTTGGGAGGGGCAATTCATGAATTGCCCCTAAGAGAGACAAATTCGACCCCAATTTTAAATGTCACAGGGTGAAGGTCTTTCTGTCCTCTTTTTAAATTTGCGACTAAGGTTAACGCATTATGCGGACGATGTTTACACATGGCATTTTTTTCATTTGGTCGAAAAATTGAAACGGCAAAAGAATTTTCTCTTGAAGAAATCCCTGTTTTTTCGTCTCTCAGCCCGGCCGAAATCCGGTCGATTGAAAAAAAAGCCCGGCTTCAAGAGTTTAAGCGCGGTGACCTTGTCTATATCGAAGGAACAGCCGCTGAGTTTTTTTACGTTGTCATTTCCGGACGCTTTCATGTTTTTATCGGACAGCGCAGCGGTGCCTCGTGTGAAACGCTTTTGCAGCTTTATCGGGGAGATCATTTTGGTGAAACCTCTCTTTTAACTGGAAAATTGCACAGCGCTTCGGTCGAAGCTAAAAGTGACGGGGTGGTTTTAAAGTTTGCGAAAGAGGATTTTCTCAAATTTGTTCAGGATGTGCCCGCACTTCTTCTTTATCTGACGCGCTCGCTTGGCCACCGGCTCACCAAGAGTCAGGATGCCCAGGGCGGTCGGCGCGAGGTGAAGATCACCGCTATTTATCCGCAGGCATTTCCGCAGGAGTCGTTTGTATTCTGGCTCGATTTTTGCGCCCGCTTAAGCCGTGAAACTTCGCGCAAGGTGGTCGTGGTTGATTTTGTTGAAAAAGAGCATCCGCACTTTCATGAAGAGTTTCACGCCCATTTGGATAAGAAACTTGATCTTGAAAAAGTAGATTCGAATGAAGAGATTTCGATCCGCTCTGCCTATTATGAGCACCGCGCCGGATTTATTTATCTGCCGGTGACTGCGTCTAAAGGTTCAGAGGGAGTCGAAAAAAAGGTCTCCACACTGTTGACCTTTCTAACCTATCGCTTTGATTACATCATGGTCAGACTTTCCACGGACAAGGGGCACCCGGGGTTTCAAGCGCTGAAGCAGACCGATGGCGTCTATTTGTACTTATCGCCGGAAGCGGAGGCGTTAAGCAAAGCCGGCGAGACACTGACGGAGTTTCAGCAGACGTTTGGTTTTGGGAAAAGTGATATTAAGGTTTTAATTCATGAAACGTCCGGCGGCGGTGATTTTTTGTTCGATGAGCTTGAAAAAAGGCTTAATTTCAGAGTTTTCTCAATGCTTCCGCCCCGCCATGAGTGCAGTGAAAAATATTTTGGGAATGTCCGTTTTTTGGCGCGGGAATTATCTGAGAAATTGGTCGGGCTTGCGCTTGGAAGCGGGGCGGCGTACGGACTCTCGCACATTGGCCTTTTAAGTGTGCTTGAACGTGAAAAAATTCCGATTGATGTCATTTCAGGGGCAAGTATCGGTGCGCTCATCGGTGCGTTTTGGGCCGCAGGATTCAGTGCCGCAAAACTGACTGAAATTTCTCAATCGATCAACCGGACGAATGGTTTCTTTAAACTGATTGGTTTCGCGGACCTTTCTTTGGCGCACCGTGGTTTTTTCAAAGGAAACCAGATGGTGAGATTCCTCGAATCCTACGTGGGGGGAATGACTTTTCAGGACCTGCGCATCCCGGTCAAAATTACCGCAGCAGATTTATTTACCTCCGAAGAGGTGGTGCTTGAATCGGGGCGGATTGTAGATGCCATTCGCGCTTCCAGCTCTATCCCAGGAATTTTTCGTCCTTTTCATTACCGCGGCATGTGTTTAATCGATGGCGGGGTCATTGATCCTCTACCCACCAAAGTTTTAGCGCGGATGGGAGTCAAAAAAATCATTGCGGCGAATGTGCTTTCAAGTCCGCAAGACCGTGTTTTAAAAAGTAAAAATCAAGAGGCAAGACGCATTCAAAAACTGCGGCATTTATCGAACAAAAACCCTGTTGGGAAGGCTCTCGCAACTTTTTTCTATCAATTAAATAAACGTTATGCCGACAATACGTTCAATGTTATCATGAATACAATTCAGTTCATGGAATATGAGCTGGCGGAAACTGCAGGGTTGGAAGCCGACGTGCTTCTACACCCGGAGGTTCAAGAGGCGCATTGGGCTGAGTTTTATAATCCCGATAAATTTATTCGAGCTGGCGAGCAATGTGCTCTGAATAATCTTGATGCAATCAAACAACTTTTGAAGGATTAATTTTCTTCATGCAAACAGGACTCCGGTAGTCTCTCATGAAGCCTTCTAGGTTATTTATTTCGGTGCTTATGGGTTCTTTGTTAATCTCCGGATATCGGTGGTCTTGGCAAAAAGACGAAGCGGCGGTTGTTCCCGAGGCATCTGGCGCAGCACAAAAAAAATCATCAGTACCCGCCGTGAAAAAAAAGCCTGCGCCTGTGCGGAAAGCGGCTGATAAAAAGGGGCGTCCTAATGGCACTGTGGTGGCGGTAAAACCGTCAAGAGCCGGCTCTTCATCCGCTGCAAAAAAGACAGCTGCGGATGAGGGGATGTCAAAAAAAATTGAGTCGCAGCTCCAAACGGCATTCGCGGCTAATGAGCGCGCAAACCAGCAGAAAGATAACGGGTTTATCCAACTTCAAACACTGGTGAACCAAGCACAGAGGCATCAGCAGATTCTTGCGTTTCATAATCGCCTTCAGCAAAATAGAGATCGTCAGGCTGTGATACAAAACGCTTCAAAAGTTCTTAACACAATTCATGTACGGCAGAGTTTAGGTGCGGTTGGATTCAACCGTGTCCCTTGGACGAATGCGCCGAGACAGCCGACTCCGCCGGTTGCTCTTGATTCCCAAAACAAGTCTGACATGGCGAAAAATAGGACGCCGTCTGCCTTCGATTCTTCTCTAAAACCAATGGGCAAAGTTTAGGTTTAAGTAAATGCCGAGTGCGTTTCGTGGGGTTAACTGCCGAGGTGATTTCGCCGATAAACTTTCCAATGATTTCATCTCAAAATTTATTCTCAAGCATCCCAGCTGAATTTTCCGTCCGCGTTCACGAGTATTCAAAAAAAACAGCCCTTCGCTATAAATCAGGCCCGGGTTCTGCTTACCAGGCGATTTCATGGACGCAGTGGGGGCACTTTGTCCAGAAGGTGGCGCTCGGTCTTTTTTCACTTGGAATTCGGTCAGGAGAGTGCGTTGGGATTCTCTCAGAAAACCGGCCAGAATGGACGTACGCAGATCTCGGAATTTTGAGTTTGGGAGCCGTCACTGTTCCGATTTATCCAACATCCTCGTCAAGTGAAGTGGCGTATATTCTTTCTCATTCTGGCACAAAAGTACTATTTCTATCGTCGCATGCACAGCTCTCAAAGATTTCTGGCTCACCTGACGTCATGTCTAGGCTCAGACACCTCATCGTTTTCGATGCGGATGTTCATCTGCCCGTGGAGGTGATGCTTTTATCAGAATTG
>CAYMUZ010000032.1:0-8128 GCA_964393875.1 uncultured bacterium
ATTAATCCAAGTTGATCCGGCCCGAGTCCCAAAGTACGGGCGACTTGATCATAAATATTCAAAACCAGCTTGGCTTCATCCTCGTTGTAGGCTGAGGTTCCCTCCTTGACAAGCCCATGTCCGTAAGCAGATGTATCGATCACCACCAGCGAGGCCCGGTTGACCTCAGCCGGAACCTGGCGAACGGCATGCAATTGATTGTTATAAATGGGATTGGCCAGATCTACCAGCAGCGGAGTCAGGCGGTAGACATCCCGCAGCATGGTCACCGGAAATACACCGCTTTCAAAAATCTGTTGGAATAAACTGGTTTCCTGTGCCCTGAGCATTTGCCGGTTAAATCCTTTGGCTTCAAGCGCTTCTTTCACTTCTTTCTCAAGTTCTGGAACTCCAAGCTGCCGGGTGTCACCGATCGCAGTCGCTTGGCCATGAATCATCGAGAGAATACTTGCCATTTCACCGACGGAAGCAACGCTGGCTTCATCAATAAACCCCGCGGCAATTTTTAAAGGCTCCGCTTGCTCCGGAGCCGTCAGCTCCTGAATCAAAGTGTCATTGCCTAAACCAATAATCGTTCCCCCGATCACGGCCCGGCCCGATTTCAGTTCTGCAATAATTTTCTGGCGCCAGCGGGGATCCTTCTCACGGCCGCGGTAGATCCAGTTTTCATGGAGATCCGGATGGACTCGGTCAAG
Organism: uncultured bacterium; assembly: GCA_964393875.1. Lineage (GTDB taxonomy): Bacteria > Omnitrophota > Omnitrophia > Omnitrophales > Aquincolibacteriaceae > JAHFHB01. Next base: position 696 of record CAYMUZ010000032.1, read on the forward strand.
GCTGGAGGCGACGCGATACACTTTCACGCCGCTTTTCTTTAGCAGCAGCAGGAGGCGGTCAACGGCAGCGTGGGTTTGCGCCGACACAAGCTGTGCGGAGGCCCCATCGCGGTTCCAAAGCTGATTCTGATAAATGATTTCTGCGCCCGTGGTGCTTTTACCAGTTCCAATCGGACCCCAACCCGTCTCGAGCGCCCGGCCGTTCAAGGACTGTGCGATCATCTGGAGCTGACTTTGGTCATCGCGTATATCCGGATTGGACAAGGCCAGCCACTCAATCGCCTCACGTTCAGAAGCCAGGGCGTCTTCGGGCAAAAGGCCTGCAGCCACGTACAGTGCGGAGTTTTCCACTTTTCCGCTCAGAACCTTGTTTAGGGCTGTCAACTGAACCTCGTAGACGGTCGGATTGAATACTTTTTTCAAACTTCCGCTGTGAAACTCTCGCACCTGGTCGCGCCGTAATCCGTAGGGGATCGTCGTAATCACCCGGTCTTCGGCAATCTCAAGCACCGTCACACGGAAGGGCTCAGGGTGACCTGCAAAACGAACCTCCAGCAAGTCATCTTCTTTCAGAGCCATGGCTTGCAGACCTGTCTGCGCAAGCCCGTAAAACTGAAGCTCCCAGCGCAAACCATTTTTGTGCGTGCTCACACTCAGAAACTCGCGATTGTCTGGCTCAATTCTCACTTCCTGTGTTCCGCCGAGCAAATCTTTCGGAAAAGGGGCTGGCAGTTCCAGTTTTATATCGAGTCCGTCGATCCACGCCACTTTGGTGCGAAAACCCTGTCCCGGAATTTCGGGGAAACTGACTCGCACCCAATCCCCTGTTCGCAAAGGGACAGAATCCATCGTCACCTCGCGCTCAGGTTCGGCAAAAGTCATGGGGGCAGTAAACAGAATGGCTTCAAGGGCATTTCCCCGCGTCAGCTGATCTAAAATTTCCACATAAGTTCCCCGGCCTTCCTGGATAGCCCTCTGAATTTTTTCAATGTCTCTGGCCTCAGCGCCTGTGCCCAAAAGTTCATAAATTTCGTCTCTCCCCAGCACGAAACTTCTAGACTTTTCAAGTTGATACCGTTCAAAAGCCGCGTTCAAAGACAGCTTATGCGCGCTCATCAGAGCCTGAACCTGATCAATCTCGTCGTAACCAATGCCTTGGTCGGAAAGCCAATGAATGTCAGAGATCGAAAGAGCTTCTGCTGGCGCGGCTTCAGGGCGCGGTGCCTTCGGCAGGCTGTCCGGATCCAAATCCAGCGTAAAATAAACTTTTCCGGATTTTTTATCTCTTGAAACCCGACTGCTGCCTCTGAGTTTAAAATCGCCTGCGCCACGCAGACGCTCCGGGTCAGCAAAGGAAAGTTCCATGGTTTCGATTTGCTGTTTTTCAAGATTCTTTTCGGTTTCAACACGGGTACGCGTTTGTTCAAGCAGGTCATGCATTCTCGCCTGCCAGGCTTTGCGCGCCTGCGGAGGGGTGCGCGGAACTTCCGGAGGTTTAGGCAGACGAACAAGAGCCTTTCCAGCCGGTGTCAGAGGTTCCTCGCGATCCACAAACTCGCGAACGGCACGCCGCCCTACAAATTCGGCCGTGATTTCAGGCGTAATCCGGCCCCGCACGACTACTTCACGACGCGCTCCGATAGCCGTATGACTGCGGGATTCCCATTTTCCAGGTGCAATCACTTCCGCAAGCGTATCTTCAAAGACACGCCATTCAAAGACACGTGAGTTCGGATGCGCTTCTTTATAAGCATCGAGGCGTTCCTGAAATTCCTGCTGGGCTTCTGGACTGGTCAGCACACTGACAATGACATTGGCTTCCGCCGCCGCATGGCGCAGGGACCCTGAAAGCACCTGATCCATACCGATTTGTCCGAAAACAGCCGGCAGTTTTTGACGCAAGCCCGCTTCCGAAGGCGGCACGTCAAGCCACAGCCGAACATCCTTGAGATCGATCGCTTTGGCCTCAGCCACTGAGTTCCCCTGCTTGGGAGCCTCAAAAATCGAAAAATCATAATTTCTCGCCGACTCTCCGAATACCCGCAAAGTCACTGACTTGTCATCAGAAGCCATCGTATGCAAGGCCAGAGGCGCCCGGACAAATAAATCCTGCACAATTCCGTCAATCTTCGCCGCCTGGTTTTGCTCAATCGCGTGCTGAACTCTCGTGATTTCAGCGTCAAATTTTTCGGAAGGGAAAAAAGCCACTTGTCCATGGAGACTTTTTAAACCTCGCCAAAAAGCCAGTCCCGATAAAATTTCTTCACTGACCGTACTTCCTGCAGGCTGACCGGCGGCCTTGGCCCGTTCCCTGCGCAGATACATCATAAAACCTTGCGGCTTGTTCATGGCTTCGTAAGCAGTCTTTTTTCCAAGAAGAGCCGCCTGGTTCTGCGGATATCTCAAATCGAGGATCGGACCGTTCTCCCAACTGCCCTTGAAAGCAACTTCAAACGTTTCTTCCGTTCCGCGCTGTTTAAAACGAAGCGTCTGTCCGGGCACAAGCCGGATGTCTCCGCTAAACGCTGCCTGTCTATTTTGAATCAGAGGACTTTGTAAACGGTCTCTCAAAAGTTTGGCGTCTTCAGGATAGTCTTTAAGCACCCCTGCGACAGTTTCGATCCAGTTGATCATCTGCTGAATATCCTGAGGATGAAGCCCTTCCAAGTCCACACTGTCTAAAGGGTCTGCCAGATGTCCGTTCCTTGCCGCCACAATGTCTAACACCGAATCCTCTTTCAAGGCCAAGTACTGTTCGATTTTCCGAATCAAAGCCAGTTCCAAATTCGCTGCCAGCAGGTCACGCGCCGCTGTCAGCCGGGTCACGGAGGCCCGGGCTGATTCCACAAAAAAATTTTCAAATACGCTGAAATCCTCCCAATGCATTTCCGTGCGCTCATAGACTGATTCAAGCGTTGTCTTGAGATGCTCCACAAGCGGTCGCACGGACTGCAGGTGCTTGGCTGCGGCGGCGATGGCCGACTCCGTTAAATCAAGGTCCGCGGCCAGCGAAGTCATTGCTTTGACCGCCGTTTCGACTTCGAGCTGCGCACTGGCGATCTCCCGGTTGGCCGTCGCAAGCGTGGCTTTTTTCTCTTTTTGAAGAATGGCTTGTTCTTCAAAATACCGTCCCCGGGTTTCTCTTTCTGTTTTTTGAACGGCGAAACGCGCCTGACGATTTTCCTCCGACTCCTGGACCCTAGCCTGCCAGCCGGTCACGCGTTCATCGACTTGAATTTTTAAGATTTTTTCCGACGGGTCATAATCGCCATAGGGCTGAGCGGCAAACGCGATCTGGCTGAAGAGCTGCTGCAGGGCCTCGGCCGGTTCAAGTTTTTGGCCGGAAATGGCCGCCAGCTTTGTGAGTAAAACGTTCGAATTTTCCGCCCCAAAGAGAATAAAATCGCCCTGATACCCCACAGGATCCAGCGTCCATTCGAGCGCTTGATCAGGCGATTTTTTACGGGCCGCTCTTTGCTCTGCCAGAACGGTATCCCACGTCTTGCCACTCTGCTCCATGGCATGGATCAGGTCATCCGGAATCAGGGGCACCGTGGCAGCATCCGCTTTGAGCGACAGCCGCACGGCTCCGTCAGCAGCAGAAATAAACCGCAGTTCGAGGGCCGCATTGCCGGGTCCCGCAAATCGAATACTGTCGCCAGGCTGCAAGGCAGCAAATCCTGGGTAGGATTCCCCCAAGCGCTGCCGAAAATCACTCACAATTTCGGCGGCTTCGGAATAGGCCGCGAATGCATGAATGGTTTGACTCATCCAATCGAGCCACTCCTGATACTCCGAACTATTCATCTGATGATCTTGGGCGGCTTCGAAGACCCCCGAAACCTCGCTTTGAATAAAACGGGTAAAATCCACAACAAATGTTTTTCGTGTCGACGTATAGATCTCATACCAAGTTTGTTTTTTGACCTGTGAAATTTTATCTAAAATTTTACGTTGCCGTTCCAGGGATTCTTCGATTTCAACAATTTCCAGCGCACTCAACTCTTCATAGAATATTCCATCCTTCATGCCCTGGCGTATGCCCCGCATGGCCTGAAACTCACGGGCCAGGGCGTAGACCTGAAGGGCCGATTCGAGAACTTGCCTTTCGGCTTTGAATAGGTGGGGTTCCCCGTCCAACACGACAAGTGCGTCCTGAATCGCTTTTTCAGTCTGCAGGTTTTGATCGGTCATGGCAGGTTGATTAAAAATACCAGCCCATTCGTCCGCAGTCTGCACCCCGATTCGGTTCGACAAACCGATGACCAGAGCCGCGCGAAGAGCCCGAATTTTATAGGCCTGCGGCGCGGGATTCTCCCCATCGGTCTGTGCGGCGGCATGGGACTGGGCAAGCATCTCGCGCACGGCTAAAACAGCCCCCGGCACCGGTTGCTCCGGTAAACTCTGCTGCTGCTGAATCAGATTCTGCGCAACGGTCAAGACCGTTTGAACCGTCCGCAAGCTTTGGCGGACAGTTTCAATTTCCTGTAGTTGATCTTCAAGCGTCAATTCACGTGCATAGCGTGCGGCGAGCTCCAGAGGGCCGACGAGCGCGCTCAACATGTCAGCTTCTGCCGCCGGTTTTGCGGAAGGAGCATCGAGTATTTTTACGACTGCGGTGGCTGCCGTGCGGGCCGACTGCAAGATCTGGGCAATCCTTTTTTCAGCATAAGCACGGCGCGCGTGTATCAAACGTCCGCGCACTTCTGCGTCTTGAATCAGCACGGCCTGCGAGCGGGTCGTTTCAAAAATTTCTGGGGCTTGAACCAATCCGGGGGTCTCTTCGGCGCTTAAAATCCGGATCCATTCTTGCGCCCGCTCTTTTAAGCGAGAGGCCGTCACCGAGTCAGTGGCCTTGGTGCTTTGATGTTCCTGCCAGGCCCTCAAAAGAGTCGAACTGTCAGACTGTAGGGTCGGTTCCCACAGGTGGTAAGCAAACCGGCGAATCTCCTGTTCTTCGCCGGCCTTTATCTGTTTCAATCTGACTAGACGGGGAAGCCAGTTTTCCAGGTTTGTGCTCAAGGCTGCATTTTGGGGAGCCCCCTCGAGAACCGCTTCCAATTCCACCGGCGTCATGACATGATCTGTAAAGCCGGGCAGAGGAATTTCTTCAAAAGTTTCCTCAAAGGGAAAATGTCGGGTCGTCCATTCCTCGAACGCCAAGGCCAGCGCTGAATTCACGAGCCGGCGCAGAAAGACCATGGAAGTCCCCTCATCCGTTGCCAGGCGCAACGCCTCCAAAAGCGGCGCTTCGCGAAGCTGAAATTCCATAAGTATTTCTTCAGCCGCCGACTGATCCCCGTCAAAAAATTCATTGAGCATTTTCTGCAGACGCGGAATGAATTGACTGCGCCGCTGGCCGAACCATTGGGTGCGGGCGGCTAGGGTCCTATTTCTGAGTTGTGCTGGGTTCATCGCTGTGATTTTACTTTGATCGGGGCCATCTAAAAACTCCACGCCGGCGGCCATGACGGCGGTCTCGGTTTTTTGAGACAAATAGAGCAGGCGGGCATAGGGCGCAGCCGACTGGAGCGGTTTAAAAAATCGCAGACGTCCGGCAGTATCCAACGTTGCTAAATGAATGGGGCTTTCGGGGGGCAATCCTTGCCGGAAGACGGGCAGGTCTTCATAGAATCCGAGCAGTTGCTGCGCACTGGGCCGGCCTTGGGACGATCCGTGCACGGGATACAGAAGCACGGCGGAGCCCACGGGATCGGAACCGATTGGGGGCAGCATACGGGGAACGCTAAAATGAGGCTTAAAGGTTGAAAAGTTAGTTTCTCCCCCTCCGGCAATCCACGCTTGCGGCTGTCCCGCCGTGTTGAGATATAAAACGCCCAAAGCTCCAAAAGGCATCTTGCTGATACGCTCGTCGGGAGGGACTGCGGTTGCTTTCGCCCGAATGAGTGCATAAAATTTTGAATCGGTGGCCACTTCCTGGACACGTCGTAAAGTCTCCACGGTCTGAAAAGCCCAAAGCAGCCCATCCGTATCGCTTGCGCGGCCCACTTGATCTGCAAGAGTGCGCTCCTGCAAAAGTTCCTGCTCCAAAAGCATGCGTAAAACAACAAAATAGATCTCATGGAACACCCGGGCGTCCACCGAAAGCGGTAAGGGATAGCTGCGAATCGAGGCCGATGAACGCACCCAGGTCTCCATATTACTCATCACTGAAACCGCTAAAAAATTCTCCGAGTCGCTTGTTCGTAACTGATTCCAGTAATCTTCGGCCTCCGCCTGCGTCTTGGGATAGGGCTCTAACGCTCGGATCAGCGGCTCGAGAGTGGCCGCCATCGATTCGCGCGGCATCACGGCGCTTTCCGGATCTTCTCCATCCATGGTCAGATGAAGATCAATTTTGGCCGTGCGAATCAGCCTTTCGGCATCTCGCTGCATTTGCCGGACATGGCGCACCCACTGCACAATAGTCTCCACAGCCGCAGGGTCAAACGCAGCCGCTTTCCGGCGAAAGGCAGCTTCGGCCACTCCCTCTCCCTGCAAAACCGCAAGTCCGGCAGGAATTGCCGCATACAAAAGATAGTTTTTTAAGCCGTCGTCGTCCGCCTGCATTTTTTCCGAAAAACGCTGCAGTTCTGCGACCAGGGCGGTGTAAACCCTATCTCCGTGAATGAGCCTCTCCAACTCCGGCGTGGTGATTCGGGCGACATAGCGAGGGGCTTTTCCCACTACGAGAGGGTCCGGCAAAAAAAAGTAAATCTGCGACGGTTCCAGGCCGCCCATGGAAATAGAATCGACATTGACCTCTCCTGACGTTCCGTCTGCGGCAAATACCCACGTTCCGGTATTTTGCGGATCATAGGCCACAAGTGTACTGTTGGGCATAAGCTTGCCCTGCGCAGCCCTGTAAAAGAGACCCATGGCTTGCCGCAAAAATACCGTGGGTTCAAGCAGGGAAGACTCTGCAGGGAGTCGCGTCGAAACACTGGCTGAGTCTGTCGCTTTACGGCTAGCGGCTATCGTAAACGCCGGCTTTGCCGTCTTCACCTGAAGAGCAAATCCATCCAGCAGACTACGTTCACTGCGGTGATCGGATTGCGCGGCGATGCGTTTGGCACGCTCAAGCTCGAGAGTCCATTGCGCCTGCCTTTCTTGAAAGGCGCCGGCACCCAGACGGGACAAATCTAAAACAGCCACGGGCATTTCCAACTGAAGTTGTGCAAAATAACGGGCGGCAAGTCTGTGGCGGCCGTTTTTAATGAGGCGCAAGGGCGTAATTTGCTCCAGGGTGACCAAAAGTTTTTCAAGTCGTTCCAGAAGGTCACCGGCATCCGCCGCAAACAAGGTTTCTGATTGAAGCGCCCTGCGCAGATCTTCCTGTGTTTTTCGATCCGCGGTCAGCTGTCGTTCCCAATCTTTTTTGAAAAGATCATAGGTCGGCAGGATTCTTTTTTCCTCCGAACGGCGTTCATACC
>CAYMUZ010000033.1:0-3434 GCA_964393875.1 uncultured bacterium
TGCCGTATCGTAAAAATTGACCCCGTGATCCCATGCGGCCTCAAGCGCATCGCGCGATTCTTCGTCCTTAGTCAAGCCATAGCCTGAGCCGCCAATGGCCCAGCACCCAAATCCTATTTCAGACACTCGAAGCCCCGTTCGTCCAAGCTGGCGAAATTTCATGCGTTGCTTTCGCTTAAAGTGACTCGTCAATAATGGTCTGAATGGATTCCTGCGATTGAAACCCCACAAGACGACTGACTTCTTGGCCGCCCTTGAACAAAATCAGAGTCGGAATCCCCTGAATGCCAAACTGCTGCGGGGTGCTGGGGCTCTCATCCACATTCATTTTGCCAACGGCCATCTTCCCCTGATTAGCCACCGCGACACGCTCGAGGACGGGGGCAAGCATACGGCAGGGGCCGCACCACTCAGCCCAAAAATCCACAAGCACCGGCTGATTGCTGGCAAGAACGTCTGTTTTAAAATTAGCATCGGTAAACACTCTTTCGTGACTCATGGGAATCTCCTGGTTAAATTTGTAGAAAAAAAGACTGATAATCTTAAGGTTGACGAGGTACTAGCAACCTTTATACTGCCCGGTAAAGCGACCCTCATTTTACGACAGCTATTCACCTTTGTCCACATACGGTAAGGGAGCCTCTTTCAATCCACACTCAGATTTTAAGACCCAAAGCCGCTCGAACTTCGCGGCGGGTCTCAAAATCTTGCTCAATCGCCAGGCGCCCTTCGAGAGCCGTCCTAGCATCCTGGCACGAAAAACGACCCAGCGCCCAGGCGGCGTGCAGACGCACAAGCGGAGCGGAATCGTTCAGCCCCTGAATCAGGGGAGGCACCGCGCGTTCGTCACCGGAATTTCCGAGCACCAAACAGGCATTGCGCAGCATTTGCTTGCGGCCAGCGCGCAAAAGTGCGGTGCCCTGAAATTTCTCTTCATACGCACGGTTGGTCTTTAAATCAAAAAGTTCCGTCGCATCAAGCTGCGAGCCGACCCCCGCTTCCGCCCGTAGCTGCGGCCACTTTGTTTCCTGCTCATGAGACGTGAAAGGACAAATCGCCAGGCACTCATCACAGCCAAAAAGCCAGTCTTTGATCTGCGGTCGAAATTCGAGAGGGATAATCCCCTTGTACTCGATGGTCAGATAGGCAATGCACCGGCGCGCATCCATACGATAGTCTTGATCAAGGGCACCCGTCGGACAGATTTTCTGACAGTGCACGCACGTTCCGCAAGTGCCCTTAGACGGCAGATCTTCAGCCAGATCAAAATTCGTTACGATCTCGGAAAGAAAAAGCCATGGCCCATATTCCTGATTTAAAAGGCCCGTGTGTTTTCCGGTAAAACCAAAACCAGCCTGCACCGCAGCGTAACGTTCGGGCAAAGCCTGCGTATCCACGCACGACTTAGCTCGGAACTCCTCACCCCATTCATTTTGTAAACGCTCAATGAACTGAGCGTGCTTCTCACCGATCACTTCATGGTAATCACGGCCCCATGCGTAGCGGGCAATGCGTCCGGACAAAACAACCTCGTTTGTCATTGCGGGGAATCCGCCGTCTTTTTGGACGGACGACGCGGCAATCTCAGGTTTGAGATGGCTGCGTTTCGCCCGCAATGACCCTTGCGGGTGGGGCTGTTGCGAAAAATAATTCACCCCTAAAACAATGACGCTGCAAATGCCACCCACGTCACACTCCAGGCGTTCACGTCGCTCACGAAATTGCTCCAGATAGCGCATGGTTCCGTGACGTCCCTCACTCACCCACGTTTTAATACTTTGCTCTCCCTCCGCCAGCGACTGTGGCTGCACAATGCCCACAAGATCAAAACCTTGCTCCAATCCACAAGTTTTAATCCATTTTGTCAGTTCATGTTTATTCATCGGAGACCCGTTTACGAGACGGACAGAAATCATTGATTTCACACGCGCCGCAATCCGGCCTTCGCGCAACGCAGCGTTGGCGCCCATGCGTAATGATCAGGTGAGAATAACTCGTCCAATATTTTGGGGCTAAAAGGGAGGTCAGCTCCGATTCAATTTTTACAGGATCCTTGAATTTCGTCAGATGCAGAAGCCCGTTGATGCGGATCATATGGGTATCCACCGGCATGCCGGGAATCCCAAAAGCATTGCCTAAAACGACATTCGCTGTTTTGCGCCCCACCCCGCTCAATTGAACCAGCTCGTCAAGGCTTTGGGGCACCTGCCCCCCGTGTTTTTCGGCGATGTCACGCGCCGCCTCTCGAATATGCCTGGCTTTACTTTGATAAAATCCGGTGGACCGAACAAAAGCTTCTATAGAGCCCGGCTTAGCCGCCGCATAGTCAGCAGCAGTCCTGAACTGCAAAAACAACGCCGGCGTAACCATGTTGACGCGCTTATCGGTGCACTGCGCAGACAAAATGGTGGCCACGAGCAATTCCAACGGGTTGGAATGATTCAGAGCGCAACGCGCCCCGGGATAGACCTCGGCCAAGCGCTTAAAAATTCTTAAAGTTCTTTTTTTCTTATCGTCCCGACTCTCAGACATAGGCGGATTATAGCGGATTTTGCAGAACTCAAGCGAGGATTGATCTTGCGTTTCGTGGCAAAATACGATACTTTTGCTTATGAATAAAATGCGTGCTGCGTTTTTTCAAAAACACGGCACTCCGGACAATCTGGAATACACATACGCGCCCCGCCCCACACCCGGCCCCGGCGAAGTGCTTGTCAAAGTCAGGGCGACCGCGCTGAACCATCTCGATCTCTGGGCCTTGATGGGCATGCGCGGCGTAATCATTCCGCTGCCGCATATTTTAGGCTGCGATATCGCCGGCGAAGTCGTCGAAACCGGCCCCGGCGTTAAAGGTATCGCCCTGAATAAACCTGTCGTCGCCGCACCCGGCATCAGTTGTGGAACGTGCGGACATTGCGAAAGCGGCTGGGACAGTCTTTGCGCCAAATACCAAATTCTCGGCTTGCAGCGCAATGGCGGTTACGCTCAATACACCGTGGTCCCCGCGCGCAATATTCTGCCCGTCTCAAAGCGGCTCTCTTTTGAGGAGTGGGCTTCAGTTCCTCTGGTTTATCTCACCGCCTGGCACATGCTCGTAACGCGCGCCCAACTACAAAAAAATGAGACCGTTCTGATTCATGCCGCCGGAAGCGGCGTGGGCAGCGCCGGCATCCAAATCGCAAAGCATCTTGGCGCCAAAATAATCACGACTGTCGGCAGTGACAAAAAAATTCAAAAAGCGAAAGCTCTCGGCGCTGATCACATCATCAACTACCGAAAAAAAAAGGAGTTTCAGACGGAAGTTTTAAAAATAACAAGCGCCCGCGGCGTCAACGTGGTTCTTGAGCACATCGGACCTGAAACCTTTTCGGCAAGCCTCGCCTGTCTCGCCAAAAAGGGGCGGCTAGTCACCTGCGGCGTCACAAGCGGCCCCA
>CAYMUZ010000034.1:0-3709 GCA_964393875.1 uncultured bacterium
TGGGCGAGATGAATACGTATGATCCGGCGGCCTAGACCGTGACGCGCGCGGAAGCCCTTAAAATTTTTTCTGAAATCCATTCTGAAAACGCCCTGGAACATTTATATGCCCTGCGTTTTTTATTTTCTTCGCGGCAGGAGGAGGGTAACGCGTATGAATTGATTGCGGACTTTCACACCTACTGGGATGAAAAACTTCACATTGCGAGTTTTCGCGAAGAAGACGTAAGAAAACTGGCGGCGTTTTACCGCCGCGGCCCGCCGAAGAAAAGCGATTCGGCGCACTTTTTATCCTGGGCGGCAATGAAGGAGAAACTCAAGAGTCGCGCAGACTATTTTGCGAGTCTCAATGCCGGCCGCGAGGATACGTATGAACATTTCCAACACAATGAGGCCCTGCAAACGGGAATTCGCGAATTCATACGCAGAATGGAGAGCGACCGGGAGATCTTTTCACAGGCCGAATTGGGGACCGAACTTGCAATTTCCAAAGACCAAAGAGAACGTTTCGAATTTCACAGTCAATTTTCTGTTTTACATGGCGCCGCTCAGCAAGCCGCTTTGCAACTTGCCGCTGAGCAAGAAGAGCTTTGGAGTCCCCAGCGCCTTACAGGGTTGCATTGGTTCATAGAATCGATCCATAAGCCCGGCGATAATATTTTGGCCCGGTGGCTTCGCAATCCACCCGAGTTACCCGGAGTTGGGGGCGCGCGATCAGAAATGCGCATTGCGAAAGAGGAAGCCTTTGATCCGGCTACGGCTAATTTAGAAACCATGCTGAGAAATGCGTTGGAAGATCCGGATCTCAAAGACAGGGTTCTTCCAGTCGCCCTGCGCATGGCGGCGGCGGTGCAAAAGAGAGAACGTGCGAAGGCGCGAAGCGGGAAGCCGAAGCCTGCAGCCGCTTCCGCCGCGGGTGTCCCCAGCCCCGTGGATCCCTTGGCAGCCACTTTGGCGCAGCTAACACAAATTGTTGGACCTCAATTTGCAACAGAGTGGAAGAAAAACTTTGGTTTCCCAAGGGAGTTGCCCGAAGATTTGATCGAGGCCACCAATCTGTTGTCGGACTATGATCTCTGGACGATTACGGACGATGAACTCAAAGAAGCGGGACGCTTGGCACTGGCATGGCTGAATGCGACTGATGATGAAGAAACAGCGGCTCAAGGGATTGAGGCCTGGCTAAACGCAGAAAGAGATGCCCCTCTTCAGCGTCAATACTACAACAGGATGATTGCCTTCTATGTCCAGTTGCGCTCATTGGCAGAGCACTCACCGGTTGTTGCGATGGAACGTGTCCATCACCTATTGAACCGGCAGGGCATTATGTTTGCAGGGGACGATTCGACCGGTTCTGCAGCTGTGGCCGTGGGTTTAAGAGGCATCATGCTCATGCAGCTGCATGTTCTTCAAGGTGCGGTTGCGGATGATAAGCGCTTATCCATGGGCAGCAGAATGCAACTGATGGATCTCTTCGATCACAATGCCTGGGAGTTAGTAGGACAGATACCCGCAGGGCGACTGGATGAAATTGCCAACAAGAGCCCTCTCAGGAACCGCAGTCCCACGTATAAGGGATTCCCTCAAGAAGGAGCGGCCAATACTGTTAAAGTTGCGGAAGTGTTTAAATTTTTTATCGGGAAAGCAAATCCAAACCAACTAAACCTTAAGGAAATTAGAAAGCTTCTTGATCAGTTCAATTTCAGCGAATTGGAATTGTGCCTTATCGGGCGGGTTGAGATACCCAGTTTGAAGACTCCCCAGATGCATCGCGCCTTGGTGAGCGAAGTGCTCAGAAGTGCTATGAACCGCAAGGGATCTGAGATGATGAATTTGGCCAGGGTTTTCTCCATGGTGGTTCTGGCTCAAGATGCGGGTTTGCAAGGCAATGTCCTGACTCCGCTTTTGGATCAATTTTATATTCAGATGCAAAGGGAGTCCTTCCAGCGTGAATTTCTAGACAGGATCGGCCAGAGTTCGCAGATGCTGACCACTTTTGCCTACGGTTTTTCAAAAATGATGGCCATAGAACCGGAAGCCTCCGGACAAGGGAGAACGGCTGTATCCTTGTTTGATCCCGGGGGAGATCAAAAACTGCGCCGGATTTTTGAAAGGCTGGTAAGCCAGTCGCTGCAAAAGCAGGATCCGAACAACCTGCGCAGTGTTTTTGTTTTTATTGTGACGCTTTTGAAAAGAGTTGAAAAAAATGACGGGCAGACCCAAAAACCGGCTCAGGATTTGAGGGCATTTTTTTATGAGCAGCGCAATGAAATTCTGCGGCGCTATTTAACCGATGCGGAACCGTACCGGTTTATTTACTTATTCGAAGCCGACAGCAGTAATCTTGAGCCCTTGGCGCATAGCCTTGGGAGCCTTACGTATATGCTTTCCAAAACCAGCGCAACACCTGACGAAGTTTTAGCACGAGCCAGGCATTACCTGGATGGAATTCTGGTGATGTATGGCAGGACTCTCGACCCGGCTCAACAGCGGCGGCTCCAGCGTATTTTTGAAGATGAAATTCAGGGGATTGCCGTACCCGAGGATTCGGTTGCGGCGGCGCATTATCTTGCGGACAAACAACTTTGGCAAATTTCAAGTGATGAATTAAAACACGCGGAAGCCTTGGTGAAAACCTGGGTTGAAACGGCGGACGGTACTGAAGATCAGCGTTTCGATGAAATCAAACGCTGGACCCGGGGAGGCGCGGAGGAGGCGGGACCGGCGGGCCTGCGTGAATTAAATCGCATCCTTGCCATTCTAGCAAAATACAGGCAGTATTTTTTTCGAGCGGGTGCCCATGCCCGAGACCGGCCTGAAATGGAGGCATGGGCGGCAGAACGTTTGCCATCTAAACAGCCGCAGCCTGCATTGGGGATGGTTCTTTTGGAATGGCAGATGCTTGTTCAGGCCTTGGAGGACAACTCTCTTTCGTTTGGGGAGCGGGAGAAGTTTTTAGTAGAGGCTCGACTTATTGAGAAAGATCATGGCGATCTCGGCAGAATCGTAGCTGATAGTGTGGAGAAAGTTCCGGAACAGAGCCCTCTGCGCTATTTTGTGAAGTATTTCACGAACATTGAGATTGATGCTGCTGGAACCGAGAAAGTGAGAGCCGTCTTAGACGTGCTTGATAAAAGTTCACTTCCCAAACTCAGCGAGCTTACGGCGAAATACAGGGACATGACATCGCGTGAACTCCTGACTTTACTGCATAACAGGCCAACTCTTGCCATAAACGTCCACGGGAATTTGGCTGTGCAACGCGATACACTGTTACTGCAGTCAGTGCTCGACGCATTGACCTCGAGGCCTAAACCCATGCTGGAGTTGACGGGTTTCATGGCTATTTTGACCCACTCGACGGATCCATGGTTTAGGGGAGCGGCGTTGATTCCTGTTTGGAATCGTTTTATTCAATTGCTCGCTACAGAGTCTGGGCGAACTGAGTGGATCAAACTATTTAGCAACAATCATTATCACTCGAGTTTCTGGGGTGCGGGCTTGGCAAAAATCTTGCCGGTCTCGCCTTTTCAAAATGGCAGTGTAATGGAAAAAGTTCTGCGCGAGGAATTCACTCGCGCGCTTAGCGCAGGCGATCCACGTTTGGTTCATAGTTTTATCCGGTTTACTAAGGCTTTTCTTATGGAAGCCGAAAAAAATTCTGCGGCTCAGCCGATAGCGGTGCAGGATGCCAAGAATTCCTTGGCGCG
>CAYMUZ010000035.1:0-13592 GCA_964393875.1 uncultured bacterium
CGAGGGCAATTCTATTAAGATTTTTCGCGGCGTTTTTGTCAGCTATTTAAAAGTGATTGTCAATATGGTGATCACTTTCGCATTGACGCCTCTCATGATTCGCCATTTGGGCAAGGCGGATTTCGGTCTTTGGACGCTTAGTTTTTCCTTGCTGGGAGCTTTCAGCCTGCTGGATATGGGTTTTGGTGTGACCGTTGTCAAATTGGTTGCACAAAATACTGCCGCCGAAGATATTGCCCACCGCAACCGGCTTCTTAGTACGATTGCCATTGTTTATTCGGTCATTTCTCTGGGAATCGTGCTGATGCTTATTCCGCTGAGTCCGATGTACACCCGTTTTTTTTCGATTGAGGCTGCGAGCACGGCCAAGGCAGTGGCGTTGCTGTGGATTCTCGGATTTCGGAGCGTTATTTTAGAAATACCGATGAGTCTCTTTTTTAATTTTCTCTACGGACGACAAAAAATTGTTCTTGTGAATGGAATACGGGTGATCGGCCTTTTGATCTACGCGGCATTGGCCGTGTTTGTATTGACCCGGGGACTTGGAATTGTGGCTCTGGCATGGATCAGTCTGGGCGCCGGGGTGGTGGAGCAGAGCCTGTTTCTGCTGGCCGCGTTCAAAGTCGACCCGAGTTTGCAAATTCTTCCGGGGTTGGCACAAAAAAGTCTTTTGAAGGAAATTCGGGGCTTCAGCTTTTTTCAGTGGGTTGCAAATTTCTGCTCGTTTATTTTTTTACAGACGGACCTGATACTTGTAAAGTATTTTTTGACGTTTGAAGCCGTGGCGCACTATGGGGTGGGTTTGAGGGTGGCTGCAACATTTTATCTTTTTTTCAAACAGGGGCTCAATCCGCTGGCGCCGCTTGTCGCCCAACTGCACAAGCATAAAAAGGAAGAGACCATCCGGCATGTATTTGAAAGTGGAATGAAGATTGTGTCGGTGATGGTCTGTGTCACTGCTCTTCCCATTATTGTGTACGCCGACCAGATTCTTTTCTTTTGGGTAGGGCCCAATTTTGGAGACAGTGTTTTTATCCTTCGCATTCTGACCGCGGCGATGGGACTTGCCCTGATCCGAGAATTTCAAAATGTTCTTTTGACGATGACGGGGCATCACCAGTTTTGTGGGGTGGTCTCGGCAGCGGCGATGATCTTTAATTTGGCGATGAGCATTATTCTGATCAAAATTTACGGATTGCCAGGTGTCGCGCTGGCGACCTTGGCGGCCATGGTTTTATTGTTGGGGGCCCTCTGCGTTAAAAGTACTTTCGCTTTCCGGGTCTCTTCGAAGACGATTTGCGCAAAGGTGTTCGGACCGATTCTTTTCCCCGGTCTGTTCTATGCGGTTCCGGCGTTCTGGCTTAAGAAATTCTATCGGCCTTCGGACCTTGCTCTGACGGTTCTCGTGATGGCGGCGGGAGCTCTTTTTCAAGGGAGTCTCGCCTGGTTTTTTGTTTTCTCAAAAGAGGAGAGAGCGAGTGGCCTCAGAAGGATTTTTAAGAACCGCTGGACTGGTTCAGACGCTTTAGATTCCGCTTTTCCAGCTTAGCTCTGCGTGGCATAATGCCGCCCCACGGCCCCTTATACGGGGCGCGCCCTGCAAGAAACTCATGTCGTGTTCAGGTAGGGAGAGGAGTTTGAATTTTTAATGAATCAGCGTTATTTTGACTATAATGCCACCAGCCCCGCCGCGCCGGAAGTGATCGAGGCGATGCTGCCGTTTTTGGGGCAAGATTTCGCAAACCCCTCAAGCTTGCATCAGAGTGCCCGCGAACCTCGCAAGGCGATGCGGGAAGCCCGGCGCAAGGTGGCATCCCTGCTTGGTGTGACGGATGAAAACGCTCTTTTTTTTACCAGCGGCGGTACGGAGAGCAATAATGCAGCGATCCGATCGGCTTTAAAGACCCGCGGCCGTCGGCGCATTATCACCAGTCCCGTGGAGCATTCAAGTGTTCTTCGACTGGTACAATCTCTTGAAAAAGAGGGCGCTCAGGTGCACTCGCTGAAGGTGAATAGCGTCGGACAGCTTGACTTGCAGGAGTTGCAGTCACTGCTCACCGAGGATACCGCGCTCGTTTCACTGATGTGGGCAAACAATGAAACAGGCGTCTTGTTCCCGATCGAAGAGATTGCGGCCATGACGGCGCAGCGCGGAATTATATTTCACGTAGATGCGGTGCAGGCGGTTGGAAAGTATCCCATTTGTTTAAAAAATCTGCCCATTGATTTCGTTTCGCTTTCGGCCCATAAATTTTACGGCCCCAAAGGGGTCGGGGCACTTTATGTGCGGCCGGGCGTTGAGTTCTCCCCCCTCCTATTCGGGGGTTCGCAGGAGCGCGGCCGGCGTGCGGGGACGGAGAATGTCTCCGGCATTGCAGGGCTGGGGAAAGCGGCGGAGCTTGCGGAAAAAAATTTGCAAACAGAAACTCTACGGCTGACGGCGTTACGAGACGAGTTAGAGTTGCGCGTGAGTGCAGCCCATGAGGGCGTGACGATCGCAGGGGCTGGCTCGCTTCGTCTGTCGAACACGAGCCTGATGCTGTTTGATCGCGCGGACGCGGAAGCGCTTCTTTATGCGTTGGATGGCGAAGGCATCGCGGCCTCAAGCGGTTCTGCCTGCATGAGTGGATCACGAGAGCCGTCTCACGTGCTTAGCGCGATGGGTTTCGGGCACGAAAAGTCTCTTTCGGCGGTGCGTTTCAGTCTTGGCCGATATAGCTCGAGCGGCGATCTGGATCACTTGTGTGCGGCGCTGGATAAAATCCTGCCGAGATTTCGCAACTCACAAAACGAATCTTTAAGGAGTGCGTCATGAACCGTGAAGAAGTGATGGAAATTTTAAAACGAGTGCAGGATCCGGAATTAAAGCGTGATATCGTTTCCCTTGGTATGATTAAGGAAGTGGCCGCGGATGAGCAGGCCGGGCTTTTTATTCACCTTGAGATGACGACGCCCAAACAAGATCTGGGCGAGGCTTTAAAGCAAGCAGTGACTCAGGCCGTGTCTGCGGCGTGGCCCGGAGCCAAACTGCGGGTGCAGGTTTCAAGCTCCGCTCGGGGCTCAAAGCCGGGCGGCGTTCAAGCTCCGCACCCATCCATCCGTCATGTGGTTGCGGTGGCCAGTGGCAAGGGGGGTGTGGGTAAGACAACGGTGGCGGTGAATCTAGCGCTGGCTTTAGCGCAGAGAGGGAACCGCGTGGGGCTGATGGATGGAGACATCTACGGCCCGAATGTCCCGCTAATGCTGGGGGTCCCGTCCGAAGTGCGGCCTCTCGTCAACGAGCAGGAGAAGCTGCTGCCGATTGAAGCTCAGGGGCTCAAGATGATTTCGATGGGCGTGCTTGTGCCGGCGGATCAGCCGATGATCTGGCGCGGGCCGATGCTGCACAGTGCTGTGACACAGTTTTTGCAAAAAGTGGAATGGGGCGAGCTTGATTTTTTGATTGTCGATTTGCCTCCGGGGACGGGGGATGTTCAGCTTTCGCTTGTGCAGGTGGTGCCACTCTCGGGCGCTGTCATTGTGACCACTCCCCAGGAAGTGGCGTTGATGGATGTGCGCAAAGGGGTCGCCATGTTTCGTAAAACACAGGTGCCTGTGCTCGGCGTGATTGAGAATATGTCGGGTGAAATTTTTGGCCGCGGCGGCGGGCGTGAAGCCGCCAAACAATTTGGAGTGCCTTTTTTAGGGGAAGTTCCTCTCGATAAACGTGTGCGTGAAGGCGGTGATGCCGGCCGTGCGATTGTGCTCGCGGATCCCGAGACGGCACCGGCCCGGGCCTTCAAGGCTTTGGCCGATGCGGTTGAACAGGTTTTTGCGGCGGGGCAGACGCCCCCGCATTTGCCACTGTAAAGAGTCTTGGAGGATTATGGAAGACCTTATAAAAAAGCTTCTTCAAGAGATCGGCGAAGACCCTTCCCGTGAGGGGTTGCTTAAAACCCCGGCGCGTGTCAACGAATCGATGAGGTTTTTGACCCGCGGTTACACGCAAAAGGTCGAAGATGTTTTAAATGGCGCCATTTTCACCGAGCCTTACGATGAAATGGTGGTGGTCAAAGATATCGAAATCTTTTCGCTGTGTGAGCACCATTTACTCCCCTTTTACGGAAGCGCTCATGTGGCGTATATTCCCAACGGCCGCATTATCGGTCTTAGCAAAATTCCACGTGTGGTGGAGCTGTTTGCCCGCCGCCTGCAGGTGCAGGAGCGCATGACTTATCAAATTGCCGAGTGTTTGATGAAGGCGCTCAATCCGCTGGGCGTGGGAGTCGTGGTGGAGGCCTATCACCTTTGTATGGCGATGCGCGGCGTGGAGAAACAGCATTCCTACACCATTACGAGCACCATGCTCGGTTCTTTTCGCACCACGACGCGGGTGCGCGAAGAATTTCTCAGTCTGATCAACCGCAAAAAAAATTAGTTGTTCCCTCAGTTTCTTTTCAGAACGCTCAAGCGGATGCTTTTCTACCTAGATTTTTGCGGAAAGCTTTTCTTCGAGGAAGGCGAGGCGTTTCTTGATTTCTCTTACCTCGTCCAGCGTTTCTGCGGAGCGGAGCTGTGCGGCGATTTGCCGGCGAGCTTCTTGATACGGTCTGGCCGGCTGTCCGAAGACAATTTGCTTCGGCGGAATTTTCTTGTTGCTCGGGAATCCCGCGCCGGCGCCGACCATCACCCAATCACCGATTTCTACGTGATCACCCAATCCGGCTTTACCGCCCATCGTGACATGCGCGCCCACTTTGCAGCTGCCGGAAATTCCTGTCTGTGCTGAGATGGCTGAGTGCGGGCCGATGGAAACGTTGTGTGCGATCTGAACCTGGTTGTCAATTTTTGTGCCGCGCCCGATGACGGTTGATCCGATCGTGGCGCGGTCAATCGTCGTGCAGGCACCGATTTCCACATCCTCCTCGATAATGACATTGCCCACCTGAGGCACTTTTTGCTGTCCCATCGGGGAAGGGACATAGCCAAATCCGTCAGCACCAATGACCGAGCCCGCATGCACCGTCACATTTTTACCGAGAACACAGTTTTCATAAATCACGACGCCGGGATGAAGCATACAGCCGGCGCCCAATTGAACGTTGCAGCCGACGTACGCAAAACTGCGAATCACGGAACCCTCTTCGATTTGGGCGCCGTCGTCAATGCGTGCAAAAGGCTCTACGGTCACATTGCGGGCGAGGAGCGCTGTTTGAGAGACAAGGGCCTGTTTTGAGACCAGCCTGTCAAAGGTGCGTGCCGGATGAAAAACACGCAGCAGCTGAGCCCAGGCCAATTTGGGATTGTCAACCCGGATCACCGGTTTTGACGAGGCTTCAATTTGTTTAGGAACAATGAGGCCAGCGATGGCACTGGCTTCAAGTTTCGCGAGATCTTTGGGGTGTTGAATGAAAGCGATGCACCCGGGTAGAGGGTTCTCGGTATTGGTGATAGCGGATACAACCGCATCCGCGTTTCCAATCACTTCGCCCTGAATCATTGCAGCGAGTTCGCGTAGAGTAAAAGACATGGTTTTGAGTATAGCAATCGTTTCGGAATTTTGTCAAACAATGCGTGGGGGCATTTTTAATTTTTATACGATGGCGCCGGCATCTCGTCTTTTAATTGAGCGCGGGTTAAAAGAGCCTGACTCCAGATAAGAAAACGCGCCGATGTTTTTTTCTCCTTGAGAGCGTCTTCAATCTTTTTGGACTCGTCTTCGGCGTTCAGGAGAGCCGGATCAGCCTCTTTTCGGTCTGTGAGACGAAAAACACAGGCGCTTCCGCGGCAGGGGATGGGCTCGGTGAGTTGATTTAACGTAGTTTGTGCGAGTCGAGTCGTAGCGTCATTCGATAAGAGATAATCAGCCTGAATGTTTTTAGCCGCTGTGAGCTCCAGCTTGGTTGGGAGGATGGACTCGGCCGCACCCTGCGCCGCACGTGCTTTTTGCAGAAACTCTCCGGCTTCCTCATGCGTGGCAAAGCGAAAGACTTCGCCGCCCAATTGCCGGTTTTGCCGAAGAAATTCCGTCAGAATGTCGTTGCGGGAAGGCGTCTCTTCCAGCTCCCTGCGGACATTTTGAAGCAGTTTCTGAACCCTCAGCATTTCACGCACCATTTCTTCAAAGTCGCGGGGCGTTGAAGCGCTGATCGATCTGACCCAATTGGCATAGACTCCGGGAGCATTGGCTGGAATTTGATAAGCTGCGAGCAGACGCTTGAGTTCTTCGCGGACATCGTCATCACTGACCTTTAGTTTTCGCTGCCGGCTCTCGTGTGCAAAAATAATATTTTGCCATGTTTGCTGGCGCAGGAGTTCGGCATCTTCGATACGCGCGCCCGTCAGAGAAAAGAGCCGGGTGGCCCGCTCCATGCGGTCAAACTCCTGGTAGCTGACCGTTTTGCCAAAAACTCTGCCGGCCGCCTGATGACCGCCCTGCTTGATTTGGACGCCTACGGAGAATGCACCCCACAAACAAAAAGCGACAATGATGCCCCAAATAACAAGTTTCGTTTTTTTTCTAAGAACCTTAAGAATCATTTTTGGCCATCCGCGGTTAGATCGTGACGTAAGAAAGAGTCCGTATCATAGGAAAAAAAACCAGTCGCGCAACAAAAATGACATGATTGGCGGCGATTGACAGTGCAAAAAGCTTTGAGTATGATACCGCGAATGGAAACACTTTCCGCCTCAAAACTTCTTATTTTAGACCGTTTCCACAATCCCAAAAGAGGTCAGCCCCGTACGCCTCAAAGGCTGCAAGGCAAGCCGCTTTTACAATTAACGCAGGGAGTGCTGTAATGGCAGAGTTTATCGGCCGCGATCGAAAAGCCCGCCGCGCGTATGGTTTTGATGAAATTGCACTCGTTCCCGGCGAGGTGACACTCAACCCAGACGAAGTAGATATCCGTTTTAAGCTTGGGAATTTGAACTTTGAAATTCCATTTTTGGCGTCGGCTATGGATGGAGTTGTAGATCCCCGGTTTGCCATTGCGATGGGAAAACTGGGCGGGATTGCGGTGCTTAACCTTGAAGGAATCTATGTGCGGTATGAGGATTATGCGTCCATTCTTGATGATATCGCACGCGTGACGCCTGAGGAAGCGACTGCGCTTGTGCAGAAACTTTATGAAAAGCCCATCCAGGAAAAGCTGATCAGCCAGCGTATTGAAGAAATTAAAAAAGCGGGTGTGCCGGCGGTTGTCAGCTCCTTGCCGCAGAAAGCGGAACGTTATGGCAAAATTGCCCAGGAAGCCGGAGTGGACTGTTTTGTGGTGCAGTCGACGGTGACGACGGTGCGTCACATTGCCAAAGCTTATCAGGTAACGGACTTCACCCAGTTTTGCGCGCAGATGAAAGTGCCGGTGATTTTGGGCAATTGTGTGACTTACAAAGTCGCGCTTGAGCTTATGGAGACCGGTTGTGCTGGGCTTTTGGTTGGAATCGGCCCAGGTTCGGCCTGCACAACCCGCGGAGTTCTGGGTTTGGGCGTACCGCAGGTGACGGCGATTGCCGACTGTGCCTCAGCGCGTGAGATCTATCACAAGAAAACAGGTCGGTATGTGGTAATGATCGGCGACGGCGGTATGTCGACTGGCGGCGACGTGTGCAAGGCGTTTGCCTGCGGCGCCGATGCGGTCATGGTCGGTTCGGCATTTGCGCGCAGCAAAGAAGCTCCGGGCCGCGGATTTCATTGGGGTATGGCCACGCCGCATGCAAATTTACCGCGTGGCACGCGTATCCGCGTGGGCACGACGGGTTCGCTGGAAGAGATTCTCTACGGACCCGCCAAACTTGACGATGGGACGCAGAACCTTGTTGGAGCGCTTCGTACTTGCATGGGCAATGTTGGTGCGGCGAACATTCGTGAGTTTCAACTGACCGAAATTGTCATTGCGCCTGCCATCCGCACGGAGGGTAAGCTCTTTCAGTCTGCCCAGCGCGTTGGAATGGGTAAGTAGAATTCTACAAAAAATGCTGTCTCACCCAGAACACGAAACACTGTTGATTCTTGACTTTGGTTCGCAGACAACCCAGCTAATTGCTCGCCGTGTGCGTGAGCATAACGTTTTTTCAAAGATCCTTCCGTACAGCGCATCCATCGATGAAATACTCCGTGAAAAACCGAAAGCGCTGATTTTGTCGGGTTCCCCGGCCAATGTTTACGGTCCTAAGGCGCCGCTGCCGACTTCTGATATTTTCTCGCTTGGCATTCCCATTCTTGGCATTTGCTATGGCTTGCAGCTGATCGCTCAGAATTTTGGCGGCAAAGTGCACAAATCAAGTAAGCGGGAATATGGGCACGCGGAAGTCAGCGTGGATCAATCTTCCGGGCTTTTTGACGGACTTCCATCCAGCCTCACATGTTGGATGAGCCATGGGACAAGCTTGATAAACTTCCCGGAGGGTTTAAGCGCATTGCCCATACGGCCAATGCGCCAGTAGCGGCCTGCTTCGATCCTAAGCGCAGAATTTGGGGTGTGCAGTTTCATCCGGAGGTGGTTCACACGCCGCAGGGCGCAAAAATTCTTGGAAATTTTCTTTTTAAGATCGCCGGTTTTCGTGGGAATTGGACGGCAAAGTCGTTCATCACGGAAGCGATTGAGAAGATTCAGGCTCAGGTGGGGAATCAGCAAGTGGTATTGGGGCTCTCTGGCGGAGTCGATTCTTCGGTGGCGGCCCTGCTTTTGCATAAGGCGATTGGTAAAAAGCTGACGTGCATTTTTGTGGACAATGGTTTATTGCGCAAGGGAGAGGCCGCACAGGTCGAAAAAATGTTCCGAGGGCATTTTAAATTGAATTTGCGCTGCGTGAATGCCGCTGAGATTTTTTTGCGGCGACTGCGGCACATTCAAAATCCGGAACGTAAGCGTAAAATCATCGGCAGGACATTCATTGAGGTTTTTCGCAAAGAGGCCGTTCGGTTGGGACACGTTCCGTTCTTGGCTCAGGGAACGCTTTATCCGGATGTGATCGAATCGGTTTCGGTGCACGGCGGACCCACGAGCACCATTAAAAGCCACCACAACGTGGGCGGACTTCCCAAGCGAATGAAGTTTAAACTGGTGGAACCTCTGCGCGATCTTTTCAAAGATGAGGTTCGTGCGGTGGGGCGCTCGCTCGGTTTACCGCCGCAGTTTATCGAGCGGCATCCCTTCCCGGGCCCCGGTCTTGCCGTGCGGGTACTCGGGGCTTTGACGCGGGAAAAACTCGATGTGCTGCGTGAGGCTGATGCGATTTTTATTGAAGAAATTCAGCGTGCCGGGCTTTATCACAAAATTTGGCAGGCCTTCACCGTGCTGCTGCCCGTGCAGAGTGTCGGCGTGATGGGCGACGAGCGGACGTATGAGAATGCCGCCGCTCTACGTGCCGTGACGAGTCTCGATGGAATGACGGCTGATTGGGCACGCATCCCTGAGGAAGTGCTCGCCAAAGCGTCCAACCGCATTATCAACGAAGTGCGCGGGATTAACCGCGTCTGCTACGATATTTCCAGCAAACCCCCGGCGACGATTGAGTGGGAGTAATGTCCCACTCTGATTTTGTCCACCTGCATTGTCATACGCAGTACAGTTTGCTGGATTCCTCGGCCCGTGTGGCCGCTCTGATTAAGCAAGCCAGTGAGTTGAAATTTCCGGCCATCGCCATGACCGACAACGGCAACCTTTTTGGGGCCGTTGATTTTTACAGCCAGGCAGTGAAAAAGGGGATCAAGCCGATTATTGGCCTGGATGCCTTCATTGCCCCAGGTTCGCGTTTTGAGCGCCAGATGCATGGCATCAAAGACGCTTCTTTCCGAATTGTTCTGCTTGCCCGCGATGAAGAGGGCTACAAAAACCTGATGAAACTTTCAAGCATTGGGTATCTCGAGGGTTTTTATTACCGGCCGCGTATCGATAAGGAAGTCTTGCGCGCCCATAGCAAGGGGTTAATGGCCCTCTCGGGCGGTTTGAAAGGCGAGGTCCCGTATTATCTTTGTCTTGAACGCCCTGACGAGGCTAAAAGGGCGCTTGCTGAATATGTTGATTTATTCGGCCCTGAAAATTTTTATCTTGAGCTGATTGATCATGGTGTGGGACCCGAACGGCGTATCATGGAAGAGTACGTGAAGCTCGGTAAACAGTTTGGGCTCAAACGTGTTGCGACGAACGACGTGCGTTATCTCAAACGCGAAGATGCAGCCGCTCATGATGCGCTTCTTTGCATTGGCACGGGACACACGGTGGATGAAACCAATCGACCGCGTTACCACGGCGATCAATACTATCTCAAATCAGCCGACGAGATGAAGGTGCTGTTTAAAGACGCACCGGATGCCATCAAAAATAGCCTTGAGATCGCAGAGCGCTGCAATGTGGAACTGGATTTTAGCAAAACCTATCTACCCAAGTTCCAGCCGCCCGAAGGCCGAACACCCGAAGGGTATATCCGCGAACTTTGTCTTGAAAGGCTCGAAAACCGTTTTTCCGGCAATATCCCTGCCGATTACAAAACCCGTCTCGATTATGAGTTGGGTGTGATCGAAAAAATGAGGTATGTCAGCTACTTTTTGATTGTCTTTGATTTCATTCACTATGCGCGCAAACAAGGCATTCCCGTCGGCCCGGGCCGTGGATCGGCCGCCGGCAGTCTTGTAGCTTACGCGCTTGGTATTACGAACGTAGATCCCATTCTGCACGGACTCATCTTCGAACGTTTTCTTAATCCCGAGCGTGTCAGCATGCCGGATATCGATATCGACTTTTGTTACGTGCGGCGCCAGGAGGTGATTGATTACGTGTGCCGCAAATATGGCAATGATAACGTTGCCCAGATCATCACGTTTGGCACCATGGCCGCCAAGGCCGTGATTCGTGATGTCGGCCGTGTATTAGGTTTTCCGTATCAGGAGGTGGATCGTCTGGCGAAGCTGATTCCCAACGAACTCAATATGACGATCCACGAGGCGCTCGAGCGCGAGCCCAAACTCAAGGAAGCGGCGGCGACCGACGCGCGAATTGCGCGCTTGCTGGAGATTTCAAAATCACTGGAAGGTATTTCCCGCCACGCCTCAACGCATGCGGCAGGGGTCGTCATTTCTGATACAGCGCTTACCGAACACGTGCCTCTTTTTAAAGCCGATGAACAGATCTCGACGCAATTTACGATGAAGGATCTCGAAAAAATCGGATTGCTTAAGATGGATTTTCTCGGGTTGAAAACATTGACCATGATGGCCGAGACCCTGAAACTTGTGAAGAAAACACGAGGAGAAACCCTTGACCTGGACAATCTTGGCCTGAAGGACAAGCCTACCTACGAAATGCTCGGCCGGGCCGAAGCCCTGGGAGTGTTTCAGCTTGAAAGTTCAGGCATGCGTGACCTTTTGAAGAAAATGAAGCCGACTTTCTTTGATCACCTGGTTGCTTTGCTGGCGCTGTATCGGCCCGGTCCGCTGGCCAGCGGCATGGTGGATGATTTTATTCGCCGCATGCACAATCCTAAATTGATCGAGTACGATCACCCGAGCCTCGAGCCTGTCCTCAAGGAAACGTATGGGGTGATTCTTTATCAGGAGCAGGTGATGAAGATCGCCAACGAACTTGCCGGCTTTAGCCTGGCCCAAGCTGATTCGCTGCGCCGCGCCATCGGAAAAAAAATTCCCGAAGTGATGGAGAAAGAAAAAAAATCCTTTGTCGATGGGGCCAAGGCGCGCGGGATCAAAGAGCTGGTGGCCGAGAAAATCTGGAATCTGATTGACTACTTTTCAGGATATGGGTTTAACAAATCGCATTCGACGGCCTATGCCCTTATTTCCTACCAAACGGCGTATTTAAAATGCCATTATCCGATCGAGTTTATGACGGCGCTGCTCACTTCAGAAATGGGCAATACCGACAAGGTGGTTCGTTACATTGAAGAATGTAAAAAAATGGGGATTGCTGTGCGGCCGCCCTCGGTGAACGAAAGCTACTCAGAGTTCACCTGCGTCGATGACCATATTCGCTTTGGGCTGGCAGCAATCAAGAATGTCGGCACCATTGCGATTGATTCTGTCCAAGAGGCCCGCAAGCTTGGGGGGCCTTTTACAGCTTTCCTTGATTTTGTCAAACGCGTGGATCTGCGGGTGTGTAATCGCAAAGTGCTTGAAAGCTTGATCAAGTGCGGAGCCTTTGATGCTTTTGGGGCGAAGCGGGCACAGCTGATGGCGGTGCTTGATGCCACGCTTGAGATGGCGTCCAATTTTCAGAAGGATCAAAGCCGTGGGCAGATGTCTTTTTTTGGAGGGGGCAGTGCAAGCGGAAGCACTTTTCAAGAAGCGGGGGTGACGCTTCCTGAGATTGAGGAGTGGCCTGAAAACCAGCTTTTGACTTTTGAGCGCGAACTGATGGGGTTTTATGTCTCGTCACACCCACTTTCTAGACACGCCAAGATTTTACGTAATTACGCGACGGCGAGCACCGATACGCTGGCAGAGTTTCGCGATCAGGCCGAGGTGACCTTGGGCGGCATCGTCGAGCAATCCAAAGAAATTTTGACAAAAAAAGGGGATCGAATGGCGTTTGTGACTTTGCAGGATTTGAGCGGGTCCTGTGAAATCGTGGTTTTTCCGAGCGTTTTTCAGGCAAACGCGGCCCTTTTGGTGCAGGACTCTATCATTTTTGTCCGCGGAAAAATCAACGCCCGAGAGGATACGCCGAAGGTGCTGGCGGATGAAATCGTCTCGCTGGAAGAAGTGCCAAAGCGTTTTACGCGGCTTGTCTCTATCCACCTGCTGACGGCCGGTCTGGACCTCGGCCTGCTGCAAGATATCCACTCTATTCTGACGCGGTATAAAGGCCGAACACCCGTGCACCTGACTTTCCGGGATGCCGACGGCCGCACATCGGTCATTGATTCCGGTGACGACCTTCGTGTTGAGGCCGGCGACGCACTTTTCCTTGAACTTGAAAAGCTTGTCGGCGAAAACTGTGTGAAGATCAAGTAGATCTGCCCACAAAAGGCGCTACAGTTTTATAACTTTTTGCCGTACCATAAGTTAGAGAAAATTGTGTGCATTTTCTGGACTTGACATTTAAAGCTCAATTTGTTAGATTTTTCGCCGTATCTATAAGTGCGGCAAAGAGTTAACGTACTGTAGCTTCAAGTAAGCAGCCAAAGGGGAAAGAGCATGACGGACATCCATCAGGGATCTGAGCCGGGAGATGTCGCTAGCAGCATCACGAAGAAAGATATTGTGATGAATGTGTCCAATTCCACTAACTTGACACAGATTGACGTTAAGAAGATCGTGCAGCGTACGCTGGATGTCATTGTGGAGAGTCTTGAGGACGGGCACACCGTAGAACTCAGAAACTTCGGAGTTTTTAAAGTCAAGATTCGGCGTGGTCGAATCGGGCGTAATCCGCGCACAGGGCAGGAAGTGGCTGTGCCTGAGAAGCGGGTGGTTGTTTTTAAGCCAGGTTTAATTTTGAAACATAAGGTGAAGTAGGATAGCCGGTAAGGCATAACAAGGAGGCAGTGATGCCGGAAAAAGGCAAAGTGAAGTGGTTTTCAAACGTCAAAGGCTTTGGCTTTCTGACGAAGGATGGCTCAGATAAAGATATTTTTATCCACTATGAGGCCATTCAGGG
>CAYMUZ010000036.1:0-7160 GCA_964393875.1 uncultured bacterium
GTCCGATCGGTGCGATCGTAGAATCTGAAGATTATGACCCTGAATTTGCCAAAGTAAACGCAGAACTCTCGCCGTCTTATAAGGACAATCCGAAGGTTCCCGAGCGTGCGAAAGATGATCCGCCGCGCAGACCTGAGAACAAGCTCGTTCAGTAACTTTGGCGCGCGGTAACGTGCGATAAATACCCAATCTCACCTTTACGATTTCGGTGGGGTTGGGTATTTTGCTAAGGCGCTGTGAAATATTATCCCACAGCGCCTTGGAACACTTGTTTTCTTTGTGGTCTTCAAATTTAACGCGGTTGAGCCGATACAGGTAGTAGCGTAAAACGCTCAAGGTGTATTTATGACAACATCGCCTGAAAAATCAAAAATCCTCAAAGACCCCGTCGAAGCCGTGGTGGCTTTGTACGTGAACGATTTTATTCAAAACAACCGTGCCGCCCGCGTGGTCTCCGGGGGCTTGCGCGTGCTTGGCATCGGACTTCGACCGGTGATTGATCACATTACTTTCCGCACGTTGAATGTGGAGGAGCGGGCGCAGGAATTTTTGCAGCTTGGATTTGAGCGTGATGAAACTCTCGGCATTATCGAACACGAGAATTGGTGGGCACATGTTTACCGCAAAAAAGGATTTCCGGCGATTTTTATTGACCAGGCTTTTGACGGAGACCGCGGGCGTGACAGCCTTATCCCAAACTGGGTAAAAAAATTCGGGGATAAGGTGTTGCATCATGTCGCCGTGCAGGTGGATGATATTGACCAGGCCATCTATTTTTTTGAAAAGCAAAGCATCGCATTTGCGGGGAAAGTGGTGGGGTGCCGCGGAGCGGATTTGCGCCAGATTTTCACCAGTCCAGAGTTGCGTGAGGGTGTTGCCTTTACCGTGCTTGAACTTGCGGAGCGCCACCATGGTTATGTCGGGTTCCTGCCACCGCAGGCTGACGGCTTGATGGAGTCCACCCGGCTTTGAGGCCGTGCTGGTTGACGCGCTCATGAGAAAGACCCGGATCCCTTCAGACGTGGAGCCTTTCCTTGCCGATGCCTCCAATTTCCACGGAAAAGCAGACGGGGTTTTTTTTCCAGCCAATGAAAAAGACGTGGTTGAATTCTTGTGCGAAAGTGACGGCAGTCAAACGCCGGTGACGATTGCCGGGTATGGCACAGGCCTGACGGGTGCACGAGTGCCGTTGGGGGGCTGGGTGATGGCGATGCATGCCATGAATGCCGTTGAGGTTCAAGAGGCTGCGGTGCCCGGGGGACCCGCGCGGGCGATTGTGGCACCCGGCGTTCAGCTTAAGGATTTGCAAGCGGCGGCTGCAGAGCACAACTATTTCTATCCGCCGGACCCCACATCTATTTTATCATTTCTTGGCGGGAATGTTGCGACCAACGCCTCCGGTTCGCGTGCTTTCAAATATGGAGTGACGCGCGATCATGTTTTGCGGCTGCGCCTTGTTCTAGCGAATGGTTGTACGACTGAAATCAGCCGTGGTAAATTTTTTGCCGATCGTTCCGGGCGGCTTGTACTGCCGGTGACCACACCCACCGGTCGTGCTGAAACGCTGAACTTGCAACTGCCGGCTTACACCTCTCCTTTCATGAAACACGCGGCCGGCTATTTTGTGAGACCTGGAATGGATGCCATTGACCTTTTTATTGGATCGGAGGGAACGCTGGGAGTTGTGACGGAGATGGAAGTGAATCTCTTACCGGAGCCGCCGCAGATTCTGAGTTTCGTGGTATTTTTTACGTCTGAGGAGGATGCGTGGAGTTTTACTCATGAGGCGCGGCTGCGCAGTGTGCAAACTCGTCAGACAAGAAATGATGTCAAAATCGAAGCCCGTTCGTTTGAATATCTGGATGAGGGTTCGCTGAATCTTGTTCGCGCAAAGTACCCAGATCTTCCCGCGGGTGCGCGTGCCGCTGTTTATCTCGAACAGGAATGCCAGCAAGAAACAGCGGAGTGGCTGCTTGACCAATGGAACATGCTTTTTGAAAAACACCGTGCGTCTCTTGAGGATTTTTGGTTTTCTGATACGGTCGAAGGCCACCAAAAGTTTAAAGCCTTTCGGCATCAGGTTCCGCTGGAGATCAAGGCGTTATTGATTACCAGTGGCCAGACAAAAGTGGGGACTGACTATGCAGTGCCGCTGGAGTATTTTTCAGAGATGCGAGCGTTTGAGCTGCGGCGGTTGAACGAAGAGCAACTGACCGCTGTTTCTTTCGGACACATGGCGGATTGTCACCTGCATTTGAATATTCTGCCTAAAGATGACGATGAACACGAAAAGGCCATGCGGCTTTACGGAGAGCTGGTGACCAAAGCCCTTGAAATGGGCGGGACTATTGCCGCCGAGCACGGAGTTGGAAAAATCAAAACGGCTTTTTTGAGGCAGATGTTTGGTGAGAAAGCAGTCTTGGAAATGATTGCGTTGAAAAAAACGCTGGATCCGCGTGGGATTTTAGGTCGCGGGACTTTGTTCCCGGAAGCGCTTCTCGGTTAGCGGGCTATTTCTTCACCCATTCACCGCTGGGCAGTTGAACAGTCTCACCCGGAGCGGCTTTATCCCGCTGGACATCCCCAAAAGCCCTCTCGACCCCGGCAAGTCCCTCAGACCCAAGTCCGTGCTGAGTAATAATCGCGCGATAAATCACGCCACGGTCACGATTTTCTTCAGTGGCTATTGCCAGGGCTTCTTCAGAGGTTTGCAGTGCTTTGAGGTAGCCATGATGACTTTCGCCAAGCTGTCCCTGGGCCTTCAGAGTCTTGAGCTGACTGTAGCGGTTTTGGCGTGCCGAGAGAGCCTCGTGTACGGCGGGGGTCACTTTCGTGAGATCGTATTGCTCGGCGTGCAGTCCTGCCGGGCACAGAAGTAGTGTCAGAAGAAAAAGGCGGATTA
Source organism: uncultured bacterium (assembly GCA_964393875.1). Lineage (GTDB taxonomy): Bacteria > Omnitrophota > Omnitrophia > Omnitrophales > Aquincolibacteriaceae > JAHFHB01. Next base: position 2,903 of record CAYMUZ010000036.1, read on the forward strand.
TTTTTCTGGTTTTCATGGCTTTGGTCCTCCCGCTGCAACCATATCCTCAATGTTGCTCGCTGTCTGCTTCAGGCCGCGAATATCGATGACCACGTTCGCATTGATCGTGATGGGACGGTTCGGATCCCCAATGGCTTTGACCGTGCAACCAGCCAAGAGGGGCAGGCAGGCTAAAAGAACGACGCGGCAGCCTAAATATTTCATGTTGCCTTAGCTTGAAGAAGGCCGAGAAGTTGGAAAAGTTTCATAAATGCATTTTTCTCATCGAGCTTAATCATCATCTTAAGATTTAAATTAAGGTTGTATTCGGGAATCAGAATTCTGAACACGGCCCTAAGAGTATCGGCACTTTCCAGCCGTGCCTCAAGAGCTGCATGGCTGTAAGTCACCAGATCACGGCCGTTGGCAAGGGTTTCTGCCTGCCGTTTGTTCTTTTTTCTGGGAAGATAAGGAGTGACAGCATCAAAAAAACGTGCTGGTAATTTGCCGCCGGGTTCTGGTAAAAGAAGATCCATAGTGAATTCCGACTGGCCCATGGCGGTTTGGCTCAAGACCAAATGCCCTTGCAACTGGCCGCTGGAACCAGCAAGACTGGCGGGGTTGATCCAGATTATTTCTTCAAGCCCTAAGCTCTCAAGCGTGGTTTCGACTTTAATTCTCCAGTGCCATCCGGGCTGAAAATGCAAGGTGCCCATGAGGCCGGGCTGCAGGGATCCTGCCGGTTTCAGTCCCCTGAAATAAAATTCCACTGGCTGAAGTAGAAGAAGTCGATAAAGCGGATTTTTCGCGACAATGGAATCGATGCTCAGGGTGATGGGTTTTTCGGTGGTGGTAATTTCACCGTGAAGATTTTCAAGCTTGAGTTTAAAATCGTTACTCAGGCTAGCCTTGCGAAGTTTAAGAGTGCCTGCAAAAAAATCACGTGCACTTGTGTTGAGCAAAGACTCAATGCCGATTCGAAAGAGTTCATTCCCACGGGGTGGCGAAAAGGCCAAGCAAATCAAGGCAGCGCCAAGAATTGAAGCGGGCCACTTACTTAGAGCGGAACCCCTTTGAAAAGGGGGATGACTGCCGAGCATGGGTGCTATAGCGCGTAATTTACTTTTGCAGGGCCTTCGCAGCTCGAGCCTTATCGGCCACTTGACGAATTTGGGCGAGCACGGTCAGGGTGGGTCTGTGGTTTTTATCAACCGCAAGGGCTTTCTGAAAAAATCCCATGGCGACATCCAACTTGTTACTTCCAAGGGCCATGCTTCCCATGTGAAAATAAGGCTCCGGTCGGCTTGGCTCGGCCTTCATAGCCGTCTCAAAGTTTTGCACTGCCCCGGCCACATTGGCCTGTTTGAGCGCCACCAAGCCAAGTCCTGTGTAGGCGCGTCCGCTGGACGGATTGGCCTTGAGCGCTTGCTGATAAATCGCCGTGGCCTTGCCAAAAAGCTTAGCAGTCGTGTAGATATCCCCCAGCATGATCAAAATATTTTCATCACCCGTTTCTTTTTTTACGGCCGCTTCAAGCAAGGCGACTGCCTCAGCTGTTTTTCCTGATTTTAGCAGTGCATCGGCCTGAGCGACGGTGTTCCCGCTTACGACCGGTGCTGCAGCAGCCGGTTCCGAAACGGCGTTCGTTGTGTGCAAAGAATAGACCGCAAAAGCAACACTAGCAACAAACGCGAAAGCGAAAACCCCTTTTTTAGTGACAGAAGTCATGCAAGCCTCCTCAAGTACGATTCAATAAGGTGTTTATGATAACTATACAAAGCTACCACATATCAGATTCAAATTACAAGCGAATGATTAAAAAAATTACTTTTTACTTATTTTGACTGCCACATCTAGGGCACTAGTCAGCCTGAAGGGCTTGTCTGATTTGATTCAGCAGCGAAGGGATATCGTGATAAAAAAGAATGGGGCGTGAGCTTCCGCTAGAAAAAGGGGGGGGGCCCGCCGACGATTCGGCGAAAAGAAAACAGCGGATGGGGTTCTGTCCCATCGTCTTTTCGAGGGAGTCACAAAAAGTAGTCACGGAGGCTAGATCTTTCAGATTTTGGACCTCTACAAAAATAGCACTTGGTTTCAAGCCGATCGCGAGACTTGCGGCAGTCTCGGTATCAGGGGCATGGATGGGCTGGCAGCCGAAGCCTTGGATGCCCGATCGAAGACTTTGGATATCAAAATGAGGATTCGCTAAAAAAATGATTCGTTTGAGCCCGTCGTCCGCGATGCCGGGGTCGCTCTCAGAAACCCAGGTATTGTGCGCGGCTGTGGATCTGCCTGATTTTTGCCAGGCCTCTTCGAGCACTTGAAGAAGGTCAGTGACACGAAAGGGTTTCATCAGGATTCCTTCGATCTGCCACCCTTGAAATAGTTCCAGGACAGTCGGTGTTCCCGTCATAATCACGACAGGGATTTTTCTAAAAACCTCATCCTGCTGACGCAGAATTTGCAGAGCGTGATACCCGGAGCGCTTAGGCATCATGACATCAGAAAGGATTATGTCCGGATGTTCTGTGGCCACTTTAAGGAGAAGCTCATTCCCATCGCTTGCTGTAATAACGTCATAGCCGTTTTCCGCAAGAACCGACTGAACAAATTCCAGAACGGCCGCTTTATCATCCACAACAAGAATTTTTCTTTTTTTCATTTTGTCAGCGGCTTTCCTTTGACCGGAAACTTTGTTTATTTACAGAGCAGATATCTGCCGCTACCATAGGCACCCTATGTGTATCGGCTTTCAAATCAGCCCATTGAGGATTAAATGGGAGGTTCTTTTTGGGAAGGGGGGCATTCATCCATGGGCGTATCGAGCCGATACTTGGGCGGACAGAACATGAAGCAAAACGATAAACTCAAAAGACAGCTTGGTTTCTGGGATTCGGTGGCAATCAACATTGGAATTGTCATCGGTGTCGGCATTTTTCGTGTGCCGGCAGAGATTGCAAAATACCTGCATTCGTCCGAGTGGACGCTGCTAGCCTGGGCGGTCGGCGGATTGATTGCTCTGGCAGGGGTATTTTGCTATTCCGAAATGGCATCTCTTTTTCCTCACACGGGCGGCACTTATGTTTTCTTACGTGAAGCTTATGGCCGGCGAGTGGGTTTCCTATTTGGGTGGATGGAATTTTGCGTTTTAAGAGCGGGGTCCCTGGCCGGTATTTCCTATGTATTTTCGGCTTACCTGCGCAACGCATTGGGTCTTCCGGGGGTCTCTGAAAAAGGGATTGCCGTCACCGCTATTTTATTCTTCACGCTGCTGAATATTGGCGGGCTGCAGTATGGGCGGCGTGTTCAAAACATTTTGAGTGCGCTTAAGGTGGTCACTCTACTTGGAATCAGCATTGCCATTTTCTCGTCCCATTTAGCGAAAGGGGACGGCCCGATAACACCGCCTTCCGGATTCTCATTTTGGCAATTTTTTCCGGCGCTTATTCCGGTGTTGTGGGGGTACGGTGGCTGGAATGAAAGCACGTTTATGTCTGGTGAATTTAAAGATACCCGCCGCGCTTTGCCGCTTTCGCTTGTCACAAGTATTTTTATCGTCACTGGATTGTACCTCTTTATCAATGTCGGGTATCTCAAAGTCATGACCCCGGATGCGATTCTTCACAGCCCGTCGATTGCGTCAGATATTTTTTACCGGCTTTTTGGACAAGGTGGGCGGAGGATCATTACCGTGGCAGTTTTGGTTTCAGCCAGCGGGGCGCTCAACTCGACGATCTTAACCGGGGCGCGTATTCCGTTTGCGGTGGCGCAGGATTCCCCCAAACTCGCGTGGCTTGGCAGTGTGCATTCTCGGTTCGGCACCCCTTACGCGGCTTTTTGGGCCAACAGCCTATGGGCTGTGATGCTCGTATTATGGGGGAATTTTGAAGAGCTGCTTTTTTTTACAGGATTTGCAAAATGGTTCTTTTTTACACTTGCAGGCTTGAGTGTTTTTATTTTGCGGCGTAAGTATCCGGAGACTGAGAGATTTCGCCTGCCGGGATACCCCTGGGTGCCCCTCTTTTTTACTGTGGTGGCAATGACGTTGTGCCTGACGACGATTCTCAGTGAACCGCGAGCGGCGTTGTTTGGAGTTTCCCTACTGCTTATGGGGTTACCTGTTTACGGATTTTTGCATCGAGCCCGCAAAGTTTAGGGGACTAGGTTCTGTTGACATTTGCGTATTATTCCTTCTCCCCATTGGGGGAGAAGGTTAGGATGAGGGGGACGAGGTTTGTTTTTCCCCTCACCCCAGCCCTCTCCCCAGAGGGGAGAGGGA
>CAYMUZ010000037.1:0-4839 GCA_964393875.1 uncultured bacterium
ATCCCGAACTTCTTGAAGCGGCGACGGAAGGATTGGCGCGGTTAAGCCGTAATCGCATTCCTGCCAGTTGGGCGCAGCAAAGGGCCGATACTATTTTTGGCGCCATCACAACCGCCCGGCACGCAGCTGGACTCGAGCGAGAGCAATTACGGCGAACGATTTTAAATGGCGGAGACAATCACATTGTCATTGAGATTCAATTCAATCGCGGCAACGGAGCCCGGGTGACTCCGGAACAAATCAAAACCGTGGCCAGGGTGATGGACGAGCAATACAAAGGATTTCTTACCAATCCAAAAACAAAACAGCCCCAGTACCAAATCCGGATCGATGAAGAAAATTCTTCTATCCGGGTGGACATTGAAATTGTGCAGGGGATGCTGACATTGCTTTCGGAAGCCATGGGGACGCGTTCTTTTGCGGATAAAGACGGATTCATGATCCCTTTCAAGCAGGCTACCATCATGGAGCGCCTCACCCAAAGGGCCGCTATTCTACAAAGTAGCCCCGGCGCAGAGGGAAAACGTTTCCAACAATATTTTGAGGGGGGAAATCCTTCCTTTTCGCAAGCGGTGACTCATCCGGAGCGCTTTGGCGATGCCCCTGTTATTCGTACCGGAGCGGTCGATCGTTATGGCGCGGCCACGATGGTTTCCTATCAGCAGCTTCAAGCGGCCGCGGAGGCCGCAGTGCTTGCAGCTTTCTCGCTGCCGGAAAAAGTTGAGACGCCAGAAGGGATGAAGCCGGTCCGGTTGATTCTCTCGCTGGCCAGAGGAGCCGCGCCAATTTTTCATGCGCGGCATTTTATGGACACGGTCCTTGGGGAACCGGATGGCCCCAAGAACGAACTCTTTTTTCTTTCCACGGATACGGTGGGCGCCGCCATGCGGAAAGAATTTCTTGATCACATGAAGGCTTGGAAAATAAGTGCCCAGCCGAAAAGCGATCAGCAGGTGACCCGGGAAGCCCGTGAATTTTTAAAAGCCCGCTATGCGGAACGCGGGGCTTGGTGGCAGGCGCTGGATGCTATTTATCTTCAGCTTGAAGAGTCGGGGTTGCTGACGAATTTAAAGGCCGGAGACCCTATTCTTTTAGTGAATGAAGAGGGTGATGGAACGCTGGAGACCCTGTTTAAATTCATCGTGGAAGAAAGAACCCGAACCCATCAGCCGCTGTCTGTGAATATTTTTATCGGCAAGAATGCGCCGAATACGTTTCTTGAAGAAGCCGAACCATTGAACGCCGCGAAGTTAGCCCGGCGCTTTGGTATTGCCGAGGGAGAAGCGGAACGGATTCTTCAAGGGCTTGAAAATACAACGCCGTTTCCCTTAAAAGTTTCGGAGGGTGCACTGCCCAGAACCGGCCGGACCCTTCCCGTACATCTGGAAAGTCCCGAGGTGCTGATCGGGGCTTACCTTTTTCCCATGCTGGTTTTTAATCAGTTTCTAAGCGCGTACGAAAATATGGCTGTGCATGCTCTGAGGCAGCAACTCTTGACTCACAAAAATAAAGTCGTCCAGATTGCCACACTGAAAGCGCTAGCCGAAATTCCGAGCCAAGCAGCCGGCGATGCCCTCGAGGCATTTCGTCCGGGAAGTGAGGCTCCTGAAGTTAAGAGCGCCCTCCAACGCGCTATAGAAGTCCATCGTCAGCGCAGCCCCGGTGTTGCCCGCGCTTTGCCGCGTATGCTAAGACCTTCTACAGCAGCGGTCCCGCTGCCCGTAGCTCAGGAAAAACCATCTGAGAAAGAATTTTATAAACGCATTAAAAATTTTCTTTGGCAAACTGCAACTCCGGAGGAAGTTCGGAGTTATTTACAGTCGCTGGGCGCCAAAAAAGCACAGACAAAATATAACAAGATGGAAGTTTACGGACTTGTTTTAAACGGACGCGTTCATTTGGTGTCATTGAATCCGAATGAAAAAGTTTTGAGCGAAGACAACCCTGAAGTTTGGGACGCCGTCGTGATGGATGAAACGCTGTTACGCGAGTTTTTTGGCGAAACGGCAGCGCAGCATCCGGAAACCCGGCATTGGATCGAGGACGGTCTTAAAGGAAGCGCCTATGGCCGGCGGTCTTTGAGCGAAGAACTTCCTGTGGGCGCTCCTGGAATTCAGGTGTTACGCTACAGCGCTGTTCCTACACGTGACGAGTGGTGGACGCGGCCTAATCTGACCCATGTTGTGCAGACCGGTTTTTCGATCCGCGCTTTGCCGAATCCCACCTACCCCAGCAAAACGGGAACGGGTAAGATCCCTTTCTTAGCGAGCTACTTTAGAGATGCATTGCTACCCAAGGGCATTACGGTGATGCAGGGCATGCCTATTTTTGCGCATCTGGGCAATATTTATGCCCCCGTGAGTCTGTATGCTCTTGATGAGGAAATTATCGATAGAACGGGCCTGCCAGATTTTGAGAACTTCCGTCAGGTAAATCTTGAGGAAGGACGACCCACGGTTCAGGGCATGCAATTTAAAACCTTTGTCGAACAGTACAAAGATAAACAAAAAATCGGGGGGTATGCCGAATTTATGGCGCTCCACGAAATTCTTCAAAAGTCTTCCATGGAATGGACCAAAGCGGATGTGAAAGACGCTAAAGCACAGCCGAATTACTCACTCTTGTACTGGGAGCACTTCTATAGACAATGGATCGGGTATGGGCAGTTGAAAGCCGAGCTGGATAAAATCCATGAGATGGGCGGAAAATTACTTTTCGACATTCCCGGTTTTTACAGCAAAGATAGCGCAGCTGTCTTTCACTATCCGCAATACTTTCGCCAGCAGAGTCTGGATAAGAAAAATAAAAACCCGGGGATTATCAATCCAGGAGCAGGAGTGAATGAAAACTGGGGCGATTTAATTTTTGACAATTGGACGCGACTGAGGCAGGAAAACTATCGTTTTAAATTGGATCCTTTTCAGCATTGGCTGGAGCAAGGTCTTGACGGCGGGCGTGTGGATGCCCTGCATCTTGTCTATGGCAGCACTGCGGGTCAGCTTCTGGGGGGAGACGAAGTGCATGCCGGAGATCATTTTGTGCAACGCTTGGCTGGGGTATTCGCTCAGTCAGGGGGGCTGCCTGTGGCTGAGGCAGAAGACGGTATGCAAACCCGGATTGCAAATGCAGGATTTATAGCCACCACCATGTGGGGAGGAGGCAATTTCAAGTCGGTTTCAACCCATGACAATGCACGGCAGGAACACGTGGGGTCAACGGTGGTACCTCACCCAACAGAGGTTTCCAAAAAGAAAGAATTTCGAAGCACGGAAGATTTGCTTACGGCAGTTGGCCAAAGGCTGCAGCAAGAATTTTCAAATCAAAGCGCCCGGTTTGTTGGTATCGCCATGGGGGATGAATACGGGGACACCCAGCCAATTAAATGGATTGACGCGAGCGGGGCTGTTCACTGGGATTATAAAGTGGCCGCCTCTGACGACGATACGAGGCGGCGTTTTAGACTGGAGGGCGCGCTTAAAGCTAAGATTCCCACGTATACGGATGAAGTGACCTACCTTCGGGCTAAGCTGGAGCGTCTGCTTGCAGCGATCCGGGGTGACGTGGGCGACATAGAAAAAACTAAGGGCCAAATGCAGAACCTTCTTAAGCGTTATGCCGGCGAAGTCTGGCCTCAGTATCCAGAAGGCCGTCCTTGGCCGGTGCTTCAGGCCATTGCGCTGATGAAGGCCGAAGACCGGAATCTTTTATCGGCAGTTCTTGGAGCGGTTGAGGAAGACTCCTGGCTGATGAACCATACTCTGGAACTTCTTACAGAAGATCCTTGGAAAGGGTATCTTAAATTTTTGAGCGGGGAGGATCCCCAGCGTTATGAAAACGAACCCTGGAAGCGCGCGGCGCTCATTCGCTATCTGGACGAACACACAGATATAGCGACAGCGATTCCCACCCGTCACGGACGGTTGCGTGTCTACGCGGTCAAGGTGAATGGAAAGGCGCAGCTTCTGGCGCTGCCGTTCGATGAAAAAAGTCTCAGCGCTCACGGGGCCAGCCCCTGGACGGACGAGATTCTCTTGGGGGAAGCGCCCGAAGCGAAAGCGCAGCTGTTTTCTGGGCTTGCGAAGGGCGCCGCCTACTGGCTTTTTGATGTGAAAAATCAAACCGTGACTGGAGTTTACAATACCAGGCACCAGAACGGGAGCTTTCCGTTAAAAATTTCAAGTGATTTAGTGTTGCAATTCAATCCCACTCTTGATTCTCTGCGCGAACAGGAACTTGGCATCGGCGCTTCTCTGGATTATTTTTCTGCTGTGCGCGAACCGGCCCATAGCGGAGAACTCGTTCTTTTTGCGCGTCGTTTTATCGGCCCTTGGGCTACCGAGGCCGAGCTTACCGAGTTTCTGCGGCGCTATGAGGTGTTGATACAGCAGCTCCAGCTTCCTCAGGGAACCCTGCATTATCTTGTGAATTCTTTGCCCACCGAGGGGGCAATTGCTCAGGCTTTTAACAATCCTGCTGCCCAACCGCGTGCAGATGGCCTTTATGAAGCGTCTTTTAGGTCTGGCGGAGGAAAAGTCGTGGTGCGGGCTGAACATATAGATCCTAAGCAGGGCCGTGAAGCCTCCATGTTTGCCATTACCAATTTACGCGGCAATGAAAGGCAGATTAAAGCGACGGCCGATTTTTTGCACGACCGGAAGCAAAAACTGTTGATCGACCAAACGGGCCATGTTGCTGTGGATGATCCGGTTGTTCGCGATCATCCGGATTGGTGCCGCTCCGATAATCTTTGGGCTTATCAGGGGGGCCTGCCGGAGGATAAATCCGACAAGGATATTCTGGACTCTACGGGTGGCTGGGGCTATTTGGTTTATGTCGACG